>NZ_JAUBUC010000035.1:0-65362 GCF_036705285.1 Microcoleus sp. B4-C1
CGTATTAAATTCAAGTCCAGTCACCCGACTTAATATTTTGTTACATACTTATGGATTTTCCCGCCGACCTACTTAGTGGCAGCTCAGAGTCTGAGAGAAGAAGGCATTACAGACGCGAAAGGCATTGAAATACTCGGTCAAATCAACAGTTTGAGGGATTAAAAATGGTACGAATTATTAACGGTGTAGTTTTTGAAGACGGCAAACCTGGAAAACGGGTTATCAATACGAATGGCGGTAATTACGTCGAAACAATTAAGGGTGATTTCATTGCTGGCACGGTCATCAACCATAAGTCTTCACCAACGCCGGAACGCAAGGATTTGTCTAAGGATGGCGAGGCAATTGACGTGAAATCTGAGGAGGTTTAAACGATGCTTAACGATGATGATAAAGACTTCGATAAAAACCTGACAAAGATAATGGTTGGCGGTGCGCTTGTAGCTGGCACTCTTGTCTTTGCAATTGGGTACGATACGGGCTACCAATCCGGCGCAAAGCGAGTCTCGGAGCCAACAATTATTCACGGAAACGTCACGATTAACAACAGCATTAATCTGAATTCAGATGATGCTGGAAGCGTTTCTAAATAGGAGGGATTGAGCAATGACCAAAGTTTTTGAAATTACGCCTGAATCCAATCCAGAAATCTGGGCTCAGTTGCAGCCGCCTGTTACCGATGAGCCAGAGCGTCCGTGCGTCAACTGCGATAACCTCGGATTCCCGGAGTGCCAATTTATGGCTGTTGGACTGGATTTGGCAACGGCGATCGAACTTTCGGAAAGCTGGCGGCGCGGGGAGTTGTTGCCCGTTATTGGTCATCCGGCGGGCGATCGAGTATCTGACAAGCTCAACCAAATGACAAATCAAAGCCAGCCGATCGCCCTAGAGAAGTAATCGGCCGGCCACACAATCCTCCCTCCCTTAACAAAAAGGGGGGGACTCATCTAAGGAGATTTTACTATGGATTTTGGACGCAACGACAGCAGCAGCGTAGCAATAAGGAACCCAGCAGCAGGACACAGCCCATACATTGACGAAAAAGCGGGAGACTGGGCAGACACAGAGGCTGACATTCTTTCATACTTGAGCGATGTTACGAAGTTGGAGGCGATGGCAGATAAAGCAGCCAATGCCGAACAGCTTGCCTTAGTTTTAGAACCCTTCCTTGACAACGCTACAAGCTACTTAGAGTCGCTGGAAAAAATCAGCGATGGTCAGGTCAGATGGACAGAAATTAGGAAAAAATTCGGCTCCAAAGTTGCAAATGCCATCGCTAAAATTCGCAAGCTCAATGCGGAATTTGGGGCTGAGATGGAGCAATTAGATGCCAAAGACCGAGCAGCGATGCTGAAGATTGAAACCAAGCGTCAGCACGGACTAGCCGAGATTGCTTCCGAGCTCACAGGCGACTTACAGGCCGAGCTTTGGCGACACGAGAACAAGATGGAGGCCATCGCAAATCGGGGTGAGGTTGCAGAGAAGAGGCAAACAATTCAAGAATCACTTCGAGAACGCCGACAGAAGCTGCTCAGTCGAGCCACAGTCGGGTCGGACAAAGGGATTCAGGAGAAAGTGCCAGTCACTATTGGAGCTACTAGCGCCTCCAACAGCGTCTCCGCAACCGGGACAGCTAGAGGGTTTGGCGGCTGGTTTGCGAACGTAATGAATTTCAACAATCGCTAAGAGAGAGGGGACTATGCACGAATTTATCGGAGCCAGTCCCCTCTCTTTTGTGGGAGGGGGACAGCACCAGCAACAACACCAGCAACAGCAGCAATATCAGCAAGTTACCGCACCAACAATTGACCAACCGCAGCCGGAGGAAACTAACGCCGAGCGCCAGTATCGGGACGCTGCCAATCTGTGTGAAGTCGTCGCACCCGTAGCTATCGGTTCAGCAGTGGTTTTTGCATTCCATCTGATGCAAGTCGCAGGCGGTTCGATAGTGCCAATAGGGGTTTATCAGGTTTATCTATTAGCCAAGATTACCGGGCAATCTAAGCACCGCTTGGCTACTGCAATTGTTGGCGGTGGCGTGACGCTTGGCATGATTGCCAGCCTTGCCGAACCGTTATCTGAAGGGCAGCAAGTAGGGGACGCAGAACCACGCTTGGAGATAGGCATCAAAGAAATTCAGACGGTTAAAAAACCTGTTTCAAGTAACTTTGATTACTTGCCTTCAATTGGGCTTGTCATTATCGTTTTCTGCCTAATGTTCAAAGCCAAAGGAGGGAGCAAGTAATGACACCATTAACCGAAAAACACGCTCAATTACTTAAGTCAAACCGCGCACTGCTACTGACCTTTGAAAGACTCCCAGTTGCGGTCAAGTTGTCGACAGTCGGTTTCGTACTTTTGCTGGGGGTAGGTAGCGGAATCACTGCATTAACGGGAACAGCCAGCAATCGGGTGCAACTCTGTATCCGCAACAAACAAGCCTTGCAATGTCTTGATAAAACAGGCAAACCCTACATCATGACCGAGTATTATGCGGAGCGGTGGAAAGCAAATCCCAACGTGGTTTTCCATAAGAAAATACCCGCCACAAATCCGCACAAAGCATTGTGGATGGCGCTTGCTGGATGCAGTTTTTGGGCTGCGGGTGCTGGCTTGAGAAGCCTACAAAACTCTGAGCGACAGCTTGCCAACTATGAGATTCTTGCAGAGAAGCGCGACCTAGCAAAAGGTCAACTGGCGGCTCGTACTGAGCTGCTGGAAGATTACCGGGCAATGAGGATTAAAGAAGTACAGGCCGAGGGCGATGTGGAGGCGGTCGCGAATGACTGTGCGGTGGTTTTAAAACAGTGTGAAGTTTTGGGTGAAGCCGATATCAGAATTGCTCAAATGGAAGCTGAGGAAGCAGTTTTCGAGGCGGAAACTGCGGGATTGTCTGAGGATAAAAAGCAAGAATATATCGCTTTTCTGCGGAACCAAAAGAATCCCTTTCAACTTCAGCTAACGGGGACACAAACATTTGACGGCATTAACAACCCTAGCGACAAGGTTGAATCTTCAACAGCAGCGATAATTGAGTTAAGCTCCAACCTTGAGATAGCTCGGAAAATAGCAGCCAGAATCCTAAATTCCCTAGCGGGCATCAATACATCAATCTTCCTAGCTGGCCCTACTCGCACTGGCAAAACTCGCACTCTGCACAAGTGGCTGCGAGACACAAATACGCGCTTTCCTCCGGCTGAAATCTACGTGATTGCCCAAAAATACGAAGATTTTCCCGGCGTTCCTCGCAACCGAATTGCCATATTTGACCCGCTATTTCCAGAGGAGTCGATGAAGTTTCTGGACGAAGTTTACGCGAAGTTGCAGAGTCGGAAATCCCAACCAGCAACCGAGGAAACCTACCGCAATCGACCAATTAAATTAATCCTCGAAGATTGGTTTGCTACTCACCAGTGCTTAGTGCAGAAACGAAATGCACAGCTATGGGAAGATAAGGCTTCCAAGTTGGGAAGTATCGCGACTGTTGGCGGTCAGTACAATGTGGGGTATTTTATTTGCACCCAAACTTTTAACCTTGCATCAAGTGGAGTCGCTGACTCAAACATCCGTCTCAATTTGGCGCTCATAGCTCAAGGTTTGGTGAGAACTACGAGCAATGATGAGGAGCAAGGTTCTTATGGAGTAATTGAACAGTTGTTAAACAATCAAAGAGTCATCGCCAGCAAGGATACCAGAGACAAATTAACCTCTGATTTGAAGCAATTAATTCCTATTTCGATGGCTGAGCAAACCCCAGTCATCCTCTCCACAATTGGCAACCCAGTATTAGGTTTGATGCCGGAAATTGAATTGAGCTTTGGAGGCAACCAGCCATCATTTGACGATGTTCCGACTGTTCCGACTTCTGATATCTCGGAACAGGCTGGAACGCCTTTAGACGCTCTGGGAACAGGCTCGCAGAATCCAGGAACGCCCTACGGAACAAGGGCGGAACGCATTTCAGCTATGTTTGAGGCGCTCAAGGCTGGAACACACCAAACACCAGTTTTCGCCCCTGATTCTCCCCTGGAACACGAAGAAAAACTCGAACTAGCAAAGCTTGTTATTGAGCAAAAATTAGGACTCAAGAAAACGATTTGGGTACTTTGGGGTGTCACCCGTGGCGGGCGCAATCATCAGCTATTCGTAGAGGCCAGAAAAATGCTGAAAAATCTCAAGGGAATCAGTGATAGCGAGGATGACTTGAGCGAGGATGATTTGGACGACTAATAAGCATTAATCGGGGTGACATTATCTCCACTAAAAGAGGACAAAACAATGGCTAGAAGTGCAGAATATATCACCTATATTCAATCCGTGAATTGGCGCAAAAAGAGCAATAATGTTCTCGCAGCCACAGGTAAGCGGTGTGCATTACGTCCCTGGAAAAGAGCAACACACGCGCACCATTTGCATTACAAAAACTTACGAAATGAATGGGTTGTTAGAGATTGCGTCCCTCTCTCGCCAGAGGCGCATAAACTGATTCATCGAGATATGTTTTGGAACCTAAATGGAGACTCCCGAACTCCGTCGCCATTACGTCTGATTGTTTCCAATTATCTAAGGCTCTCGACCGTGTGCTTGATGATTCTGAATCCGTTTTTAAACTTGATGGGTAAGGGGAAATGACTTGCACCTTTTTAATCTCAGTCCGCCCGACTTGGGCTGATGCCTTCTTTGTTGACCGGAACCCGAAAACGATCGAACTCCGAAAAGGTAGCTTTGGGGCATCCCTAAAACCGGGCGATAATATTGCAATTTATGCCACGCTACCAGTTGCCGAACTATTAGGAACCGTGCGGATTCTGAAGCGCGAATCGCTGGCTGTCGATCGACTGTGGCGGGCATCGGAGCAAGGGCAACTGGCAAGAGTGACGCGCCAACAGTTTGATACCTACTATGCGAGCCAGATTTCCGGTGTTGGTGTTTGGGTTAGCGCTGCCGAACTCTTCCCCAGCCCGATCGCACTTTCCAAACTTCGGCAGAACTGGGGCACTCGCTGGCAGCCACCACAGCAAATTCAGCAGCTAACCCATGAACAGATGGCCGCACTGAACATCGCCCGCTGAACATCGCACCAACCCAACCAAACCGAGCGCTACCTTATCACAGATTAAAGGAGAGCAACAATGACTGACTTAAGCAAAATGTCCCCCACTGAATTAAAAGCACAGTCCGCTAGAGACAAGAAAGCAATTGACGAAGCGCCAGACCGACTAAGCCGACTCATGGCTAAGGAGAACGCCAAACAAACACTACTAGAGTGGCTTAGGCGTAACGGATGACCCGCACCCAGCTTGACCGAGCGCTACAGTGTCACTGATGAAGCAAGCGCTACGGTGTTAGAGACGATTTAGCACCGTAGCGCTACCTGATGACTGATTGCTGATAACTAAGGGGGTAAATGAGCAGTCGTACAGAAACTTACGCTAAGGCTGAAACTTTTACTGGATAAGCATTCTGGGAACTACTCTTTTGGTATCTCAAAAGCTTAAAGAGTTGAAAATTAAAACGACTAATCAATTCCTTAGCGTAAGTTTCTGTACGACTGCTCATTTCACCCCTAGCATAAGACTTTTACCAAAAATCTTGATTTCAGCCATTCTGTTACAAAATAAACGCTCAAATCCTCGCTCTATCTAAAGTTGAAAATTTTACTCTCATTTTTATTTTTCCAGAGTGACAGAAGAGCAGTACAATCCCCAGTTTCTCAATTGTTGCGAGTAACTTGTCTGGTGCGGAGCCGATAACGCAGTCAGAACTCTGGTGAGGAAGAAATGGTTTGCTGTCTGATGGGGTAACAAGCAATAATCCAGTTAGGTTTTAACAATAGCTTGATGCTTTGCTATCAAAGTAGCTTTATCCAACAATCTAAAAACTATAGGTATAAAAGCAAACCAGCAAACTACTTTTTAAAATTTTACTATCAAAATAGCAAAGTAGCAAAATACAGTCTCTTGCCCGACAGGGAAGCCAGCCGAATAAAATAGAAACATTGGAAACATTGTAGAAACATTGAAAAATTTTCTTGACACGCCAGTGAAGGTGGTGTGAGAATTGGGCTACACCCCAGATTGAGGAGGGCGGCCCGTGAAAGTCACCAGACATAGAGACAAAATCCTAGAGGCGCTGCGAGAGTGGTTTCGCGTCCACAAAGAGGGGCCGACCCTGGAAGAGTTGTGCGTAGAACTGGGAATGCAGCCGCGTCAGAAAGCAACGGTACAACGATGGTTACAGACCATGCGTGGCATCGACATAGAATGGGAAGATAATGCAGCCCGCAGTCTCCGCCTGCTTGCAGGCGACCCAGAAGTTGAACCCGGACTACAGATATCGGTACCGGAAACCTTGCGGTACCTAGCAACGGGACTGGCAGAGTGGGAAAAGCGGGAACTGAGCGAGCGAGAGCACATTCCAAAAGCACTCCGCATCGGGATGTCCCGAATGTACCTAACATCTTTACTGCAAGGAGATGAACAAGCCCCCTCGAACCTCCCAGAATTTTTTGAATGGGCAACAAATCCGGTAGTCGAGTGGAAACCGGCAGCAGAAATTAAATACCTTTCACCGGATGTCACCCTCATCGAAGACGGATCAATTTCCAACTTTGCTGAACAATGGCAAGTTACAGGTGACGACATAGAAAAGCAGGTGCAGGAAAAAATCTTGCAAGATGTTCTCGAACATTGCCGAGGGTATCAACTAGAAGATGCCTATCGTGCTTTCCGCAAACTGATTATTGAACGTCCCGTCCTCCCCTACCCAGAATACCGCCGCCTCCTTTCATCCTCCCAATTCAGACCCCTGCGGGACTTCTTGCTACAAACCTACATTGATTTAGTCGATTTAGCAGAAGAAAACAGTTATCATTTTTGCCCACGCTGCAAATATGTAATGCACCGTCGCCAAGCTCAAACCTATAGCTGCCGAAACGGAACTTGCGAACAACTGTGCGCCCAACTTCATCTGCCGCCGTCGCCACCAATTCCCAAACATGAAGCAGAAACTTGGAAAGCTGTAACCCCAGGCGTATATCGGTATGGGACAATCCCTGGACTTTGGGAAATTCAATTAGCAGAAACTCTTACAAAATTAGGCATCCGCGTCACCCTGTGGCCGGAGATTGATGAATTTGACTTGCTTGTGGAATTTAGCAAGAAAATCCGCTGGGCGATTGATGTTAAAGATTGGTCGTACTTAGATGAAGAGCGTTTGCAGAAAACTAGAGAAAAATTGCAACGTCGCTCTGAATTTACAGAAATTTTTATTGTCTTCCCAGATGAGAGAGAAGAAAAATTGCGAATCAGGGTAGTACGCCAACAACTAGAACCGTCTCTGGGTGGATTGCGATTGAAGCTTGTCAGTGAAATCATCTCTCAAGCTGAGAAACTTTTAAAGGAGAGAAACCATGCGTGACATCACTAATTGGAGCCAACAATTGCGCCAAGCTCTACGTAACTCTGACGACTTAAAATCTCATGTTATTTCTAACCTACCTGATGTTGATCAAAAAGTACAGAAGCGAGAAATACAGCGCATAGCCCAACTGATTGTAGAAGTAGAATTAGGGCTAACTTTATTGAAAGAAATAGCACCGGAAGAAGTTGCAATTTCAGTCTCCGGTCTACTTTCGGGTTATCGGTTTCCGGTTGCATTTCTGCAAACTGATATCAATTTGCCAAGCGATATCAATTTACAAAGTGATAGCAACTGGTTCTTGGTACAAAAAGCTCGCTTTTATTTGGTGCGTCGCAAAGGGAACCAATGGGAACGTTCGCTTTCTGAATACATCAACATCCCTGAAATTTTGAGAATTTACAGCTTGACGGACATCAATCAATCCCCGCAATTAATTCCCTCAAGTACCTACCCTCGTCGCTGGCAGCTATATCGCCAAACCTTATCAGCAACCCCACAGCACAAAAAAACAAAAATTAAACTAGCAAATCCTGGGTATTGGTATGCTAAGATTTCCCACAAAGGGAATACTCCTATTGAGGTTCCCATCAATATTCCCCAAGCTGTTTCTCATCAAGCATCCTCATCACAGGTTTCTTTTCACCGCACGCGCACTCAGGAGAATCCTGCTCATACCATTACACTAGACGAGTTGCTGATTTCAGCCCAGGAAATGGATAGTCAACTGGCTAAATCAAGGTACGATCCAGAAAATTATTATAGCCGCCTTCAAGGGATTGCCTTACGGTTGTACGACGATAAAAGCGATGATTTTTCTCCAGGTTGTGAACTGAAACTAGAACAACTCATCCACATTGTCGGTTTATTAAATGTCGGCAAATCTACTCTGCTCGAAGTTCTTATTTATCATTTGGCAAAACAGGGATATCGCTGCGCTTTAATCGTCAATGATGTGGTAGCAGCCGTGCGCCTCGCTTCCCTCTTTTGGCACGGATTGGGGATTCGTGCGGCTCCCGTATTGGGGGGGAGCGAGCGCTCCCAACAACTGGAAAAAGTTTACGAACCCATTTTAGCCACAAAGGGTCAGCAAATTGAACAAGGAGCGATTCATCCAGCATGGCGCTGGTTTAGTCCCGTCTGTCCCTTACTCGCTTTAGTGCAATCAGAGAATAAGTGGGAATTTGGTTCTGAACCCTGTCACAACCTTTACCAAAAAGTAACTGCAACCAAAAAAGACAAAGACAATGATATAAACTCGGAGGATTTAGAAGATTGGGAGGAAGGCGAAACAGAAAATAAATATACTTGCCCTTTTTATTACAAATGTCCTCGCCATCAGTTGGAACAAGACATCGCGCAAGCTTTCGTGTGGGTATTAACGACCGCTAGCTTCATTCATACCCGCGTCCCCGGTCAAATTTTTGATGAAAAATTTACGTTTGCTGAAGTCGTTTACCGCGAATGTAATTTTCTATTTATTGACGAAGCTGACCGGGTACAGGTGCAGTTTGACGAAGCTTTTGCTCCTGATGAAGTGTTAGTTGATGCTTCGGGAAACTCATTATTAAATAAACTTGGCATCAAATTTGCAACTGCTATTTACAATTCAGATCGTCGCAGTATGGGAGCAGAATTAGTAGCCGCCGCTAAAAAAGCGAACGATTACGCTCAAATTGCCACTGATATTATCCTTCCCAAACTGCACAGCCAACCTAAACTGGTTGAATGGTTAGGTTCAAATCCTTTCACTGGTCGTTCTGTATTTGCTCACATTATCCGCGAGATTCTTGAACCGAACTCAGACAGTGAAAATGAGGAATCCCAAATTAAACTCACCCGTAAAGAGCGCAGCCAACAACGGCTAAAACGGATTGAGGCGGGTTTGCCACCTGAAGAGGAACGGCAGCGGCGTAAACAGCTATTGCAAACAATAGAGAAATTTTTGCAAGCTCCCCTTAACCGCCGTAAGGGAGGAGAACTTTCGGAGATTGCCCTTACCATATTAAGTGCAGAAAGTGAGCGAGTGGTATTAGATGAAGTGGCTGACTGGCTAAATAGATGGCTTGAATCTTTGGGAATATCTATCACAGATAACATTAAGTTTGAGGAAGTTACAGGCCACTTATACTTCGCTATTCTTGTAGCTGTGCTGACGAATCGGTTAGCTTTTCTGGTCGATCATTTAAGTGCTTTAATAGGGACAAGCATTATTGATTTGCACGACACCAGTCTTTCTCTCGTGTATCGCCCGCCCCGCGATTATCTACCGATTTTGCCATCTGCGCCTGTGGGAAATATTTTAGGCTTTAAATATACGCGCGATCGCCGCAGCAATATAGGGGGAAAATTGGAGTATTTCCGCTATGTGGGAGTAGGTCGCTACTTGCTTTTAAATTTCCCCACTCTTTGGGCTGTTGATGGTTGGAATGGTCCCCATACGGTGCTGATTTCAGGTACGAGTTATGCCCCAGGGAGCCCAGCTTATCACATTCAGAAAAAACCTACAGTCTTGCTAGAACCAGCGCCGAATAATGACAAAGCTGGCGATGCGGGAATTGGCGAAAGTGAGTTTTTCTTCAAGCCGCAGCAGAGCGCAGGGAGGTACATTGCTCTATCGGGACAACCACCCGCTGCGCGGAAAAAGAAGGCTGAAGAAATGGTTAAGGCTATCTGTAATAAATCAGGAGAAGCTAAGAGCTTTCTCGATCTGTTATTTGATACCTTAAAAGATAAAGAACAGCTTGACCCCCAGCGGTGGGATAAGCGCCATCGGGTTCTGGTCATTACCAACAGTTATGACGAAGCCGAATGGGTTGAGTCGGTTTTGAAATCGGTTTACCGTGTTGAAAATATCGTAGGCGAAGTCATTCCACAAGGGGAACGAATTAAAGTCCTTCGTCGTGATAATGCTCCAACTAATTTGAGCGGAATTCGCCGGGGCAAAATTCGGGATTTGCATCAGCTTCCTACTCAGATTGTAGTAGCTCCTTTAATGGCTTTAGAGCGGGGTCATAACATCCTCAACAATAGCCAGATAGCAGCATTTGGTGCAGCAGTATTTCTGTGTCGGCCGATGCCTGTCCCGGATGATTGGCAAACCACTGTCCAGCAACTTAACAATTGGGCGCTAGAAAATGCTTCTAATTCTAATCTCTACGAGCCCATGCAACGGCGCGGTGACGCTCTCACGCTGTCGAATGTTGAGAACGAATTTTACAAGTATGCGGTGGGAAAGATGCTCGATTTGAGTTGTCGAGCGATGTCTTTCAGACAGTTGACGGATGATGAACGTTCTGTACTTTGCTGGACTCAATTAGTTAGTATCTGGCAAATCATTGGGCGTTTAGTGCGTGGCGGTGTTCCTTGTATCGTTCATTTTTTGGATGTCAAGTTCGCACCTAATTCAGCCGCAGGGGAATTCGACAGCAATGTCACCTCACTTTTAGTTGGAATTCTCAAAGAACTTCAACTCTCGGTTGAGGGGGAAGGAAAACGATCTTGTGAAAGAACCTTAGCGCGATCGCTCTACGGGGCTTTCTTAAATGCACTCAAAGAAACCAAGGAATTACACTATGAAAAAAATGAACAAAATTAAAACAATTCTACCTGGAGCTTGGGAAATGACGGAGGATGTGCAATACAATCTCTTTTCCCTAATTGTTCCTACTGCGTGGCAACAAGTCGCTAAATCTCTGGCACAAAAGCGCGTCAAGTTACTTGGGAAAGGCTATCCCTCTGTGCCAGTCTACTCTCTCGACCCCATTGTAGCTGCAAGCTTTCCAAAAATCATCCAAACTGCTCGTTATGGCTGGAAGCATCCATCTGTGCCTTGGGTATTTGCAACAGAAGCTGCTGACCTTTCATGCTTGCCAGAATTGATAAAAGATTGGTTGCTAGAAGAGTTTAGTGAGTGTTTGGGAAACGAGGAAGTCGAGTCGAGTCTCAAAAACCTAGATAATGATGCTTGGCATTGGGAAGAGCCTAAAAGTTATTCTCTGCTGCATCCGCCAGAAAAACCCTACGATGATATCCGCTTCCAAGCAATTCCAGATTACCTAACTATTGACTTTCTCAAAAATCCTAAAGTTTGCTTTGGTGATAACAATCAGTATGAACTTACATTCTACCGAGTTGTCAGCCTCAATCAGGGTTCTGAACTAATGTCATGGCCTCCTCATCCGGTTTCGCTAATTGGGAGAAATAAACAAGTCGATACATCAGATATCTCATTTGTTATCAATTTTAAGTTGCAAACAGTTCCTTGGCGCAAAGACCCGATTATTTACCATCAACTTTCAATGCGACAATGGATTGTGAAGCCTTTCGATAAATTTCCCTATGGAGGTGCTACCGCTTATATTGGCGATAATCGTCGGTGGTTAGATGGGGTTCGCCAGCCGTTCTGTTTTATGCCTTTACGAATCAAGCAAATGATAACACAAGAAGGGAGAGAACCAAGATGGTCAAGAGCGATTACTGAGCTTCTAAAGATTAACGAATCTCCACTTCCTGAACTTAATATTTTAGCCTCTGACCCAAAACATCAATGGTCAAGCTTTGGAGAAGAACCAGGTGGGATACAGGTGGCGATCGCCTACCATACTTCCTGGGGTAAACTCCCTTGCCTTCGCGGTGTCAGTCCACGAGATTTAGCTAGCTTGGATGTGGCAATTCAAAATAAGTTGGTTGGCGAAAATTTACCTCTTCAGCGAGTGGGCGAAGCAATTAAGGTATCCAGTAAATATGTGCCTTTTTGGGAACCGGGAACCCCAAAAAAACGAGGTGATTTATCACCTAAAAAACGTGACGATTTATCTACCCTTATGCTGCGACCTACATTCGCTGTACCCGCTGTCTTTCGTTCCACTGAAAACCCTTTGCATACAATACTTATACTCTGGGAAACCAAAGAATGTCGAGACGCGCTCATTGCTGAAATCTGCGAGATACTTTACTTATCACCCAAAGGAGAATCTCAGATTTATACAACCCTTACCGAAGTCCAAGGAGAACCGACTCTCTATGAAAGCCCTTACGGTTCCTTGCTAATCAAAACTCAGCACGTTCAAGATTTGACGCAGAGACTTGATGTAAAAAATTCCTCAGTCAAAGGCAACAGCCGACAACAACAGCGCATTAATTTAATCGATGAGCGCGTTTCTCAGATTGTTTCATCTCTCCCTCAATCTCAAGGAATATGCGGTGCATTAATTGAAATAAAACCTAAGAAATCATTCTTTCCAGCGGAGTCAGATCCCAAGTTAGCATTAAGAATTGGAGCGATGCAAGCTGGCTATGTCAATCAACACATTCACGCAGTAACAGCTCAAAATAAAGAGGGTAAGCAATATGTCCCTAAAGGTACTCTTAATCGAGTGCAAAAAGCTGTTTCGGATTTATTGCGACAATTTGGAATTCTGCCTGCTCCTCTAATTGACCTAGAAAAGGATGGTATCGATCCAAATTTGTGGCTGACTTGTTTCCGCGTGCTGCGTCGCACTCGAAAAACAACGGCTAGTAACACGCCTGCTACTGTTGCATTAATGGTGCGAGTTAACCCCGTAAAGGGAATCGTACAAGTTACTACTCCTTCTTTATTCGGGACGCAAAAATGGGTATCATATCCTGTCGGACTTAGCTCCCTAATTACTGAAAAGTGGGACTTTGATTCCTATGTAGATGAAGCGATTGGTGACAGCGATGAAGAACAGTCATCTAGTGATAAAAAACGCGAACAGCAGTTGCTTAATAAATTCATTGCTGATTGCTTGCGTGATTGCCTAAGTACACCAGTTGAAAATGAGAAAATACCTCGCGTACTCTTCATGGTGGAAGCGCAAAATGCCCGCAAAATGCTGACGTGGCTACAAAACCCCCAGCTACCCGCCAACGATTTACCCCACGAACTGAAACAACACATTCTGACAGAATCAGAACTAAATCGCTTGTGGTTTGTGCGGTTGCGAGTTCCAGACGGCGAAGTTCCTGTCGGTATTGTCAAGGGTTCTCCCGGTAGCAGAACTAGCGGTTTATTCTGTTGGAAAGATGTGTGTGATGATAAAAAATATATGCTTTATCTAAGCATGAGAAAGCCGTTAACTACTGAACAAGGTACAAACACCTTACAACAAAAGCAGTCTCGGCTTGATAATGGTAGCAGACAAGCTGGGAACCCAAAACTCCTAGAGATAGCTGTCATTTATTCCCCTGAAATAGATGCAGAAAAATTGGCTTTTTTCGTCCATAGTCTCAGAGACCGCTGGCCCTATTTCGCAGATGAGATTTCTTTGCCGTTTCCCTTTCCTTTTGCTACTTTGGCCAAAGAGTATGCGGTTAGTGCCAAAGATCCGGTTGATTCATCTGAGGAATTAGAAGATTTAGAGGAATCTTTGGACTAACAATAATCGATAGGTCGAATGTCGGAGGCAGCAGTTTCATCCAAAGTGACTGATAGAATTGTTACTCGCATGAAGACTACTATAAACTGCTGCTTATTAATCCATAATCCATAAAAATTTCAATCACAAATAGCAACTCGAATCACCCAAGTCCCAGCCAATTCTTTGGCAATTTTACCAGCCGTTGGTTTTAACAATTCCACTTTCTCCACTTTGAGGCTTATGCCTGCCCATTCGGAGCATTTGCAGCTTTCGGGGAGGATTTGTCCGGTCATCTTCCTTAAATCAGCGGTGGCATCAGATAAGGTGTCTGGGATTACCCAATCCCGCTTAGTTGGTATTTTGTCTAAGTCTTCTTTGCGAAGCCGAATCAGAACTAGAATGTTTTTTGGCGCGTCTTCTGATTGGCGATCTGAAAGAGTTAATGGATTCTAAAATGAGTAAACGCTTTCACTTTGGGACTGCTGGCGTTCAGCTTGCAAGCCGATGGAATCGGATATCTTGGCTGACATTTTCTCTAAGTTCTGCAACAGTTGCTTTAGGTTTTGCTGAGAAAGACTGGACGCTTTGGGTTCAGTCTCAAACTCCTTTCTTAATTCTCTCAGTTGAGTGAGCTTTTGTTCTAAGTTTTCTGAAGTTAAGGGAAGCATTTTTTATTTTTCATCGCTTGGATAAGCAGAATTCAAAGCTTCCAACCACAATTCTTTCGGCAACAGTGACACAATGTTAGTTAAGCCAAAGCATTGGAGGCTGATCAGCAAAAGTTCTATTGAATCTTTCAAATCGCTTCTGCTACCGAGGAATCCGTTGTATAACTCCAGTTTTCCGGGGGTTCGCTCCACATATTCTTCAAAGGTGAGAGGATTTGGATTGATGCCAATTTTAGCCTTATTTTCAAGGCTAGCGGAATTTAAGGCTCTTTGAATAAGGGGGTTTTGGGTCATTCGGCACACCTTGGTATCAGAATTCTGTTAATTGCAGAGATATTGGCATTGACTAATTATTCTATACCTGTACGGACTAGAAATTTCCCCAATTCTGTATCTCACTTTCAAGAAGTGGGATTGAGCCTTTAACTTTGGCGGTGCGATCGCCTTGACATTCCCACAGGAGCGCGTGTGCCATTCGGGTTACAAGGGATTCTCCTGACGGGGTGACAAGCAAGTTGAAAGACATACACTTGTAAAGGTTTGAGTTAAGCTACGTCAAAAAAGATATGTGCGTGCGATGCCTGCGGCTGGCGTAGCTGCAGCGACTTTTTCGGGCTTCGATAAGGATCGGCGGCGAGCGCTACTATCATAATTCTCAATAAGCTCTTGTATAATCGCTGCTATCTTGAGGAAAGCTCAGAAGCCTCAACGCTTTGCCCATAAAGGTTTCAGAGGCGTTGTCACCCCGTCAGGGGATTCTCCTTTAATATTTTGATAGCAAGCCTTAATATTTTGATAGCAAGATACTTTGATATGTAAAGTTGGAGTTTTGGTGGAGCTAAAATTTGTTTCTAACTTTGAGATTAAAGAATCCAGCTCAAATTTTAATAAAGCTATTTTGATAGCAAAGTAGCTTTATTGCTTGTCGTCTAGCTTGGTCGGATAGGTGCGACCAAGCTGGCGTTACCATTGGT
Organism: Microcoleus sp. B4-C1; assembly: GCF_036705285.1. NCBI lineage: Bacteria > Bacillati > Cyanobacteriota > Cyanophyceae > Oscillatoriales > Microcoleaceae > Microcoleus > Microcoleus sp. B4-C1. The sequence continues at coordinate 15,445 of NZ_JAUBUC010000035.1, forward strand.
TGATGCTTGATAGAGGAGTGCAAGTTTAAGCGATCGGCGGTTTGCCATATTTTTTAAACAGATCGTTGACGGCCTCTATGAGCAAATCGTGAGAAGGCTTCCCCAAGTCAGTTGCCAGGTGCTTGAGTTGCTTCCACGCCCCTTCATCTAACCGTAACGTCTGCCCCCTGCGTTTGGGTTCAGCTTCTGTCGTGGAGGACGGTGCTTGTACTGTGGTTGTCCCCTTGGAGAGTGTCAAATCGGATAAACTTGGTTTCTTCTTGGGCATTACTTACTCCCTGCTTTCAACTGTTGAGCAATCCAGTTCCAACTTTGTTTAATCTCTATCGCGGCTTTTCCCCTTGGCTCAATCTCAGAAGCTACCCGACCATCAATCAAGGCGCGTGAGTAGGCAATGCGAGAGGCTAATGCCACAGGACAAATGGGCAAAGCGTAGGCAGCTAGGGCGGTTTTAGCTTCATCGGTAACGCCTGGCCTGGGTGGTGTTTGGTTGAGGACGAATACAGCGGGCTTGCCTATGCCTCGTATCAGTTCCACCGTACCTGCGATCGCCTCCAAGTCCAGTACAGAAGGCCGCACCGGAATTACTACCAAGTCTGAGACTCTAGCCGCATGGACGGCATTTGTGTCAATGTCAGGGGGAGTGTCAATCAGCACTAGGTTAATACCACCGTCGCCGCAAGCTTGAATGTGGTCAGAGATGTTGTACGGTTGGGGCTGTATCAGCAGCGGGGTTTCAGCTTCTCGCTTGTTAAACCAAGATGCTGAGGACTTCTGGGAATCCATGTCTGCCAATACGACACTCAAGCCGCACTTTACGGCAACAACTGCCCAGTGGACGGCCAGGGTTGTCTTTCCCGAACCTCCTTTTCTCGACAAAAGGCTAACTACGAACATTGGTGCTACTTGCTAGTTTGATATCGTTATAGCTTGAAAGCTGGGCGTGACAAATTATTAGGCGTTGGTTTAACTTGTTATAAATAGGGTTTTGGTGATTTCTTTCCAAAGATAGTAAACTATTTTGATAGCAAAGTAGTAATGGCTGCAACTAGGTCTGAGGGCTTTGTGAGAGTTATTAAAGCAGGCTCTTGAATAATTGAGGTGCGATCAGACTCTGCCAGCTTCGCGATCACCCTAAAAAACTCCTCTCAGAATCGCCTGTAACCACCCTCTTTCTCCTTTCAGGGGTAGATTCTCCATATCGCTCCTTATCTCAAGCCAGTTGGCATCAAGCGTGAGAGAGCTAAACATACGGATAATCAAATAGCTTGAGCAGGGCAAACTCCAGGTATTTCAGACCTAGACTCCATGCCTCTGCTCTGGTTTCTTTTGAAGCTCCGCATCCTTTATGACGGCTTTTTGGGTTAGGATGAACGATTGCGTTCCGTATTTCAGTTATCGCCTGTGGGCCATCAATCCAGTTTTGCCTATTCGCTAGCTGAATCAAGTTAGTTAAGCGATCTGGGATTTTTAAGTCTATCCCCAAATATGACAGCAAGAGTTTCACTTCATCAGCGCCTGGGAGTTTGTGAAACCCATTTTGACGCTCGGCTGCGTTTATCTTCTACCAACAAGACCCATGCCAGTCGTTCTAATGCTGCCTGCTGTAAAACAATCGAACCATTTACTCCTCCAGCTTGCTTTTTACTCTCCACATACCAGTGAATAGACTCTTGCACTACCTCCCGCCAGTTCTTATTCTGCCACCGACGCATAAAACCAGGAAAGGCTTCAACTAGGTCGGTTGAATCCGTAGAAAACCACGTATAAGTATTTTGCCAAGAGTCGGCGCGACAAGCTGACCACTCATCAAAAACCTGCTTTCCCTGTGCATCAAAACCAGTAATTAGCATGGGAGCAAGCCACAGTCCTCTGGCAAATGAAAGGTAATAGGAAAATGCTTCTAACTGGTCGCGCGCATCGTCCACAGGGAAGGGGTTTCGCTCTAACCGCTCCAGTTTACAGATATGGGTTAGGCCATAGCCCCCTTGAGACTGAAGCAACTCGTGGATATCCCAATTTTTGGGAAGAGTTGCTAATACTATTCGCCAATCTCCGGGGGTAAATGAGCAGTCGTACAGAAACTTACGTTAAGGCTGAAAGTTTTACTGGATAAGCATTCTGGGAACTACTTTTTTGTCTCTCAAAAACTTAAAGAGTTGAAAATTAAACTGTACCAATTAGAGCATAGATTTTTTGGTACAGCTTTTTTGTATGGCACAGTAAGGATTTGAGGCTTTTTAATTTCAGACAGATCAATTGGTACAGGTTTATAAGAGGCAAGCGCAGTATTCAAAACGACTAATCAATTCCTTAGCGTAAGTTTCTGTTCGGCTGCTCATTTCACCCCGTTGCCAATTACCAATTGCAAATTACCCATCGTGTAAAAAACCTCTGACATTTCGGTCGGAGGTTTTTTTGTTTGGGCGATCGGGCGATCGGATAGCTAACCCAGAAAAAAACCCGGTATTTACCGGGGAAAGTTCCTAATATCCTGGGATGTGTCGTCTCAGAACTTCTTGATTATCCAGGAAGATAGGAGTCCTTACTTTGATAGCTCTCATCACCGTAGTAATTCTCATTAGGGTTAGGCTGATGAAAAATTGTAGGGAATGCTTCAATCCCTAGTTGCTTAAGGTACATAGCATCGTGCAGCTTGAAATAAGCACTCCTATCGCCCGCTGCCCAGAGTGCTATCAATTGCGCTCTCTGGGCTTCATCCTCAATCCAAGTAAAATCAATCTTCATCATCACTCCCAAGAATTTCTAAGATTGTCTCAACATCTGCGAGCGTTGTGGTTGATTTTTTTCGTTCGGCTTTCAACTGGTTGAGCAAGTCGGCGGCCTCTGGTAATCCCAGTTCGGCCGCTGGTTGCTGTGTGTTAGTAGAGGCTGGATTCTGTTCGGCTCCATTATCCAATTGTTTTTGCAGACTTTCTCGCTCTACCCTTTCTTCTGCAAGGCGCGATTGCAATACTCGCAGGTCTTCGCGAAGATTGTTGATTACTAATGCACTTGATTCTTGGAGCTTGGCAAAGTCGGCGTCGGTTTCCTTCGGTTCTTGCTGCAAGTTTCGTATGTCAGTCTGTAATCGCTGGTTTTCATCGCGAAGCGCCCCTACTTGCCCTTCAAGATTATCCCTCTCCCCCTCCAATTCCTTGAAAGCGTCCCTCCACCTTTGATTATTAGTTTTAGCCTCTTCAAATTCCTGTGTGGTTATTGCTAGTTGTTCTTGTGTTTGCGCGAGTTGTTGCCTAAGAGATTCGCTGTCGTTGTTTTCTCGCACGGCGACTGACTCCCCCACCAGTTCAGCCCTCAATTCTGCCAGCGCTGTTTGTAATCGTTCTGTCTTACGCTCAACAATTTCTGTAATACGCGCATCTAACAAACTGTCTGACAATTTTTGTCTTACGTCAGACGGCTGTCTGACTTCTTCGGGTGCGGGTAAGACAACAGAGCCATCATTTAGCGCCTCGATGCCCGCCCGCATAATGTCGATTAAAGTCTTAGAGCGATCGCACCCGTGCTTAGTATTCGCCGCCGGATAACGCTTTTTCCCTAGATTGTCGATCGCCTCCAACACTTCATCTGGACAGCGAAAAGTTAATGATGTCGAAGCCATTGTCTTACCTCGGTCATATATGTATGACGCCATTGTATAACATCAGTCGCTGTTTGTATGACATATAAGCAGAATCTGTTATACGGTTACTTGTCATACACCCCTCTTATGTCTAACAAATTATCTTACAAGTGCTAGACAAATTGGTCTTGCAAACGCTAGACAATAGTCTTACTTAATGCTACTAGGTAAGACAAAGAAGTAAGACACCCAGACACCATAGGCCACACCGAGCTTAGAACTGAAGTTCCCCCCGTAGAAGGGATGTTCAAATCTAGCAAACCCCTACGCTGCAAGTAAAAGTCAGCTTTTTGCACCCTTTCTCGTACCCATGTATCTTAAGATTGTCTTAAGATTACCTGATCGGCAGGTGTGGCATAATAGTAGCCATGTATATCGAACGTGTTCCAAACAGAAATTCTCCGCCAGCCGTACTGCTTCGCGAGTCCTACCGCGAAGGTGGAAAAGTACGTAAACGCACCCTGGCAAACTTATCAAAATTACCAGACCATGCCGTAAATGGTCTGCAAGCCTTGTTAAAAGGTGGCGTCACGCTCGCCTCCTTACCTGACTCTTTTAAAATTACTCGCTCCCGCCCGCACGGCCACGTAGCGGCAGTATTGGGCAGCCTGAAAAATACTGGCTTACACAATTTAATTAGTTCCGAAAATAGCCGCAACAGAAGATTAGTATTGGCGATGATAATCGCCAGAATTATCGACCCGCGCTCGAAACTTGCTACAGCCAGAGGATTCAACGACGAAACTTGTTTCTCAAGTATTGGCAAAATTTTGGGAATCGAGGGTGCCGATGAAGATGAATTATATTTGGCAATGGACTGGCTCTTATCCAGACAAGAGTCGATCGAGAATAATTTGGCTTCCATTCATTTAGCATCATCAACCTTGGTGCTGTATGATGTATCGAGCAGTTACTTTGAGGGCAAAACTTGCCCGTTAGCCCGGTACGGTTACAATCGGGATGGCAAAAGAGGTAAATTGCAGATTGTATTTGGATTAATGTGCGATGCTTCTGGCTGCCCGATCGCAGTTGAAGTATTTGAGGGCAATACTGCTGACCCAAAAACCTTAAGCAATCAAATTACCAAGCTCAAAGAAAGATTTGGGATTGCCAAAATAATTTGGGTGGGCGATCGAGGCATCATTTCTTCAACCACAATTCAAAAACATTTTCAAACCGCCAATCGTAGTTTCGATTGGATTAGCGCCCTGCGTGCGGTACAAATCCGCAGCTTGGTCGAGCAAGAATCGATTCAACTATCTTTATTTGACGAACAAAACATCGCTGAAATCTCGTCAGAGGACTATCCGGGAGAACGGTTAATTGCTTGCCGCAATCCCCTGCTAGCAGCAGAGCGAGCCAAAACCCGATCAGAATTGTTGCAAGCAACTGAAAAAGAACTATCCAAAATAGTTGCTGCGACAACGAGACAGAAAAAGCGTTTAACAGGGGCATCAAATATTGCCCTGAAAGTGGGAAAGGTGGTGAATCTTTACAAAGTTGCCAAGCATTTCACGCTGGATATTCAAGAGAACAGTTTTAGTTACGAAAGAAACACGCAAAGTATTGACAGCGAAGCTGCATTAGATGGGTTATATGTGATTCGGACTTCAGTCGAGTCTGAGCTTTTATCGGCAACAGAAACGGTGAGGGCGTATAAAAGCCTATCTCAAGTAGAGCAGGCTTTTCGGAGTTTTAAGACTGTGGATTTAAAGGTGCGACCGATTTACCACCGCAACAGCGATCGAGTTAGGGTTCACGTGTTTTTATGTATGTTAGCCTATTACGTAGAATACCAGATGCGTTCTCGATTAGCACCAATGCTGTTTGATGAAGACGATTGGGAATCGGCTCACCACAAACAAACATCTGTGGTAAAGGCAACCAAAAGCGATCGGACTAAGGCTAAAGCCAGGACTAAGCGGACTGCCGATAATTTACCAGTGCATAGCTTCCAGACTTTACTAGCTGATTTAGGTACGATCGCCCATAATGAAATTGTAGGAAGCATTGAGGGTGCGAGTTGGGTTTTTGACAAGATTACTCAACCGACAATCGTGCAACAAAAAGCTTTGGATTTGCTGGGTGTTCCCCTAATTTGTACCCAGTAAAACCGGAGCCTACATCTTTCAAAAGCTTGCTACTCCATCAATACGCCTTTTGTCAATGGGGGAACTTCAGTTAGAAAAATCAATATGCGACACACAATGCTGATTCAGACGGCGCTGCTAGCCCTACAACAGCAAGGTGAACTCCAATACCACAGCAAATGCGGTTCAGTCCTGCCAAGCACATTTTTCAAAACGGTAAAATATCTTGGCGCCGCTCACCACTGTTATTTGTAAGCAGGCGATTCAATCTGCACTGTCCCTGATACAGCTTTGATGATGTTACACCACGTTGATGACACGCAAATCGGCACATTCAAAGATGCTTTGATAGTCAAATTTGGCTCAAAAACAATTGGCATTCTTGAACCCCCAAACGCCACCGACCCTGTATCTGAACCCAAACCCACTGCACCGTATGCTCCCCGCCCGGATAAAACCGATACGGTGGTTGATGTTCAAGTTACACCTATTGAATTGACCGAGCCAGAACCCTTGCAGGGAGACAATATTGAGCAAGCGCTACAAGAAGGGGATACTGAGCAAGCGCTCAATAAAATGCCGTTGCCATCGTTGCGCTCGCTCGCCAAGTTGAAAGGCACGGACGCGCCTGGAACCAAAGCAAACTTAACAGCGAGGTTAAAGGCGATCGTCATACAGTCTGATGTCCGGGTCGCCACCGCATAACCCAAAAATTATTCCCCTAGCTAAAAGTGTAAAACCAACAACGTCATACTGTCTTACCAAAGTCTGACAGTTTGTTTTACTTAATGTCTTACTATCTCTACTTAATGTTTTACAATGCACTAATTTGTAAAACAGCAGGTAAGACAAGTAAAAACCACAGCCGTCCACCTTGGGCGGGGCGCATTTTTACCCCCGTGCCATCGTAAACTTGGATTTTTAGAGCCTGCTGATATTTTAGGCGATGGATGGGATTGGAGTACAGACATTTTATTGTTCTCTGTTGGGCTGGAAACCTGACGGGTTTCCGAAATTCGTTAATGCGCGCTGTGGGACTTGATGCAAAGTAGTACGGATCAACCCTAGAGTTGAGCATTATACCCAAGTGGATGAAACCTAAGCCGGATAAAGGTTTGACGCCTTGACTGAAAGAATCAGGGAGTTAATGGATAATCAACGCCTGAAACTCTTGCTCCGTGACGGCTTGAGGAGTGAAATATTTTGTCTGCCTCTAGGGTTTGGCAGAATACTTTATAGGTGAAGTGGAGACGATGAACAACTACCCCTCAATAACGCGGTGATATTCAGCCTCAGCAGCTTTGTACATCGCTCTCATTCGCTCCGTCTCCCAGCCTCATCTATAAGCCTAGAAGTCAATTCGCACTCCAAGACTACTGTCGCTTGTTGGCAGTTCAACGCTTGTTCCGAATCGACAACAGCTCCACAGCGAGCCGCTTTCTTTCCTCTCCTCGGCGGTCATATTTAGCCACAATTGCAGGCGAAGAATGTCCCGCCAACTCCGCCACAGTCACGATATCAACTCCAGCATCTAGCAAATCCGAGCAAAAAGTCCGGCGGAAATCGTGAGGAGAAAACGACTCCACCCCCGCCTCTATTGCCCGCTTTTGCAAAATCACTAATACCGCCTGGGGTGTTAGCGGTCTGATATGTATCCGACCCATCTTCCAGGCCGGACACAACAACGCTCCCGCTTCCAGACCCCGAACCACGAGCCAATCTTCCACCACCTTCACAGCATCCCCAGGAAGGTACACCGTGCGGTCTTTGTTCCCCTTACCGCCTCGTACCTTCATAGCACCCGTGCGAGTATTAAAGTCCCTCAATTCCAGCTTCACCACTTCAGCCCGGCGCAAACCCACCCGCAGAATCGCCAGCAAAGCCGCATCGCGAGCGCCTGCCGGAGTCGAGTCATTGTGGCACACCTCAAACAGAGTGGCAATTTCATCAGCGCTCAAGGCCCGCCCCCTGAGTTTGTCAGATGTCCTAATTTTAGGCAAATCGATCGCCTTGGCATAGTCAGTCGCGCTCATCAAATCCAGCCGCAGTGATTCTTTCAACACCCGCTTCAGAGCACACATCATCTTTTTAGCAGTAGCCGGAGAGTGCTGTGCTATCAATGCCCCTTGCACCGCAGCCGTGTGCTGGTAGCGCAGCGTCGCCCAATTCAGCGTCATCGCGTCGCACTGCCCCTCCGTCAGCAAAGACGCGATCGCATCAAGAGACTGCCGCATCGTCGGCTGTGAGCCGGGTGCCAACAGAGAAAGGTACACCGCCACCGGGTGAGAAGTCAGTGGCAGAGGCTGTGGCAACAAGAGCGTTAAATCTGAGGTAACAGCGTTCAAAGGACGACCTGTGAAATTGTCAGAACAGCACTTCTAGGAATTCCTCTTAATTGTCGGACAATTAGTGCAATCACAACAAAAAAAGTTTGACTGGCCCCTAGAAATTGCTGCAAGTGCGGGAGCATCAACAGATGCTGCCGTTTCTCCTTCAATTTTTGTTGCTTGTGAAGCTTTTAAAGGAATTAATTAAGAGAAAGTTTAAGTAGGTAGGCGGAATTAAACTCAACTATGTAACAGTATGTAAACAGGGCTGACTTAGCCACGCTTAGGGAATTGGGATACTTTACAATCGTTTACATAATTGCGTTTTACAGCGCCTACTTAACTTAACGCGCCCGAAAAAGAAGTCGAATTTGCTTTCTCTGACCGTGCAACCTTCACCCTGAATAACATTATCCGCGGTTCAACCTTGACCCTATACGATTGAGTTATCTAGGGAGAGCAGGCAGCCGTGCGATCGCGGATATCCTAACTGAGGGTGGTGCGATCGCCTCAAGAAAGCCAAGGCATTTGTTGAGCTATCAGCATACGGTAGCACGGAGATCGCAGTTAACGGAACGCTATGCCCCAGCGCGACATCGCTTCAGTTGCCTGAAAAGCCAGTTATGGGATATTCATCTAAACAGCTAAAGGTATAATACGTTTAACTGTTTAACCAATTACCGCAAGCTAGCGATTGATCGTTTGATCGTTACCCAAAAGAGCAATCGCCCCAGTTGACTTTGGGTCTAACCAGTCAGACAAAAAACCCCAGATTTTACAGCAAGCAGCAAATTGCAGGTTTATGAAGTACACCCTAGAAACCCGGTTTCATCAAGAAACGGGTTTCGCCTACCTACTTACCTTACTCGTGCTGTAACTGCCAATCTGCGGCTGACCTCAGACTTGCTCATAAACTGTTAAACCTATTAGACGTTTAACAGTTTATGACTTTAACACTTAAGCATATAAAAGTGTTAAGCTAAATGATGATTAGACCTTAATAGGATTTTATGTTAAAGGTCGCTATTTTCAATTTCAAAGGCGGTACGGGGAAAAGTACCACAGTTTTAAACTTAGGAGCTTGCCTCGCTGCAAGTAAGTGCCGCGTCCTGCTGCTCGACTTGGATGGGCAGCGCACCCTTAGTTTTGGGTTAGGCCAAGACGGTCAGCAGCCGACAGCTTTAGATTGGCTTCAGGGGGATAACGTAGAGCCATTAAATACAGAGGTAAAAAATCTGTGGCTGATTCCGGGGGATTTGGGACTGTTCCAGTTGCAGTCACCTCATGATTTATTCACCCCAGCCCTCTCTAAGCTGAAGGGGTTTGATGTGTGCCTGATGGACTGTTCGCCTGGGCTTTCCTCTGTTTCGGTACAGGCTTTGTTGGCGTGCGATCGCGTGTTGATTCCGACTCTGTGCGAACCGGCTGCCCTCAAAGGGTTGTCGGAAGCGGTGGAATTAATTCGAGGGGAGCAAACAGGAGTGCCAATTGAGGTGTTACGGACTCGCTATAAGTCGCGCTTGTTGTTAACCCAGGAAGCTGACAGTTTGCTGGTTGAGGCTTCTGTGGAACTGGACTATCGGCTGCTGCATACGGTGATTCCTGACAACATTGCTGTGGCAGAATCCATTGCTCAGCAAAAGCCTGTCACCGCCTATGCTGCCAAGTCCTCCGGTGCTTCATCTTATCGGTTTTTAGCTAAAGAATGCAAAAAATTGTGGAGGTTGTCGTGAACAAACCTAAAAGTAAAATGGGGGGGATGGGAAAGCTCAGCCAGTTTTCCGGAATTAAGCAGTCACCAGCACCAGTAGATATTGAAGCTGATAGGGTACCCGCTCTTGACCCTCCGGTTGAAGCTGCGACAGGGGCTAATTCCAAGGAGAAACTGGTAGCGGTCAATTTCAAAATTACTCGCAACCAGCATGAATGGTTAGCAGATACAGCCAGACTTATTAGGGACAACAACGCCCAAGCTGTGCCACCAGCAGAACGAGTGTATCCTCAGCATTTGATGGGTGTGGCGATTTCTCTGTTACAACAGGCTGATGTGGACTGGAGCCAAATCAAGAATGTTGAACAGTTGCGTAAACAGTTAAACCTATTAAACCTTTAGATTTTTTTTAGGGAATCGCAATGGCAGAATGGTTTATCTTTCCTATGAAGGATGAGAAATTAAAAACTGAAGGAACAGGCGCGAACAAATATTATGATTAAATTTTCAGCCAGTCCCAGAAAAGTTTGGGCAGTTGCAGAAGCAGAGCGTCTGGCCTACGGTTATTTATTTAATCCGACCTTCGCCACAGAAACCTCACTTATTGAACCCTTACCCCACCAGCGTATTGCAGTTTACAAACATTTACTGCAACATCAGCGACTGCGGTTTCTCCTTGCTGACGATGCCGGTGCTGGTAAAACCATTATGACAGGTCTCTACATTCGCGAAATGCTATCGCGTCGGTTAATTCACCGGGTTCTCATTGTATCACCGGCTGGGTTATTGGGAAACTGGCAACGGGAAATGAACAAATTATTTAGTCTGCCGTTTCGCATTGCCACTGGCAACGAAGCAAAATCTACTAATCCCTTTATTGGTGAAAATAGCAACCTTCTTATTGTTAGCGTTGATACTTTAGCAGGAGAGCGAATGTTTTCGCGTCTGCAAGAGTCGCCAGTAATTCCCTATGATTTAGTAATATTTGACGAAGCTCACAAACTCTCGGCCGATCGCGAACCAGACTTTTATATTCGCAAAACTAAACGCTACCAACTGGCAGAAGCTTTGGTCGGAATTAACGATGATGAAAACTGCCAATTAGAATGGACTTGTCAGCATTTATTGTTACTGACAGCAACCCCTCATCAGGGGAAGGATTTTCCCTACTATTATTTGTGGCGGTTATTAGAGCCAGAAGTCTTGTCAACTTATGACGCTTTTAACACTTACCCTCCTGCTTCTCGTCAGCAACATTTTATGCGACGCACCAAAGAGGAAATGGTGCGTTTTGATGGCACTCTCATCTATCCGATGCGAATTTCAGACACTCTGAGTTACGAACTCACTCAAGGTGAAATTAGCGAACAAACTCTCTATGAAAAAACTACTCACTATATTGAAAATTACTATAACCGCGCTCAAAATTTAAATCGGTCTGCGGCTAAATTAGCAATGAGTGTATTTCAGCGAAGGAGCCTAGCCTGATAAGCAAACTGCAAGCACCCGATAAAGAAGCGACGGTCAGGTTTACTGTAGATATGTCCGAATCCCTGCACCGCAAACTGTCGGTGTTGGCAGCAAAGACAGGACGCAAGAAAGTAGATATCGTACGGATGCTGCTGGAGGATGGGTTGAAAGAAGTGTCCGGGTAGGGACTCACGCCTTGGAAATCAGAGCGAACTGCGATGAAGATGGAGCGGTTGAAAGAAGTTGATTGAGGCTCCAATAGCTCACGCCCCTACCTTCTTATCTTTTACGCGGCAGATGGCAACTTTTCAACTTCTTTCCCCAAAAACCGTTCGTTGACAATTTCCCTGTAAGCCTCTAAATCCGGCTGCCAATTTTCCAAAAGTTTGTACAAGTGTTGCAGTTTTTCGCCTTCTAATTCCCCGGTAATTTCGTATTGGAAACTGCCGGAGAACAATACTGCGGGAGTTGGTTCGGCTTCTTGCAGTTGCAGCATAGCTTCGGCAACGCTCAAGTTGAGTTCTCCTTGTTCTAAAGAGTAAACTAAATTAACGGCAGCTTTGACCGGAGCTTTCCCCACATCAGACCAAGTTCCTTTTGATAATAAAGTGGAGGTGATGTACTCGCGGGCCGCATTTTCATCTCCCCCTTCAAAGGTGACGAAACTTCTCGGATTGATGCTCAAATTTTGATAGTCGGTGCGGGGTAGTGCTTCAACGTACTTGCGGATAATGGCAGGAATTTTTACGTCTTCTTGTGATTTTGTAGAGAGAGATTCGATGAAGGTGATGGCGTTCGATTGGGCGACGATATTGATGCCGTTGGTGAAGGCAACCTGAGAGATTTGGGGACTGAAAACGGGAGGGCGGGCGAGTTCCCAATCGGCGGGGACGATGCCGCTGTATTTGAGGAAATCCGAGTTGAGGAGGGTGGGAGAGTGGTTTTTGGCCGTCAGGGCTAAAGCTAATTCTTGGATGGTTACTGTGGGTGTCATGGCTGTTTGTAGAGCGATATTATGTTAAATTTTATACTGTGCAGGTTGTCTTTGTACAGGGGGAAGTTCGTTTGCGATCGATGTTGGGTTTTTGGTAGCGAGAGAGGATTAGCAGCAGTTGCGAGGGAACTTTCTGAAAGTCCATCTGAGGGCAAAATTTTATGCCCAAAGCTTCGCGATGGCTCAAATGGGCTGTACTCGGATACTGCTTGAAATATTCATCGCCAATGCGCGGTGCTTTGCATCCGCAAAAAGCACCGCGCATTGAGGGTCAGCCGTAATCGCCCAATCTCTAACCTAATATCCTCAATATTTTTTTTAGTCTGCGATTACTTAATTCAACAAGATGGGTGTTGCGCGCTGTTCATCAACATCAATCCGAAAGAATCTCTCAGAGGGATAATAATAACGGATAGCGTCCTCCCACCCCAAATCAGGCACCCAGAAAGGATGCTCCCCAGTAGTAGAAATCACCTCCCCATCCACATAAAGGTCAACCAGCGCATCAGTTTCCCGCACAAACGTATGCAAAACCTGCCGCGCCTCAATTTCCCCCGGAGTAGTTTGGTAGTGTGTAAATTCTCATCAGTGACGCTGGTGATGCGACCGAACTGGTCGTAACCCATCAATATTTTATCGCCATTTTGGAAAGTTGTTTCAACTTTCTGCCCGTATTCATCGTATTTATAACGAATGCTGCGACCTAGTGCATCAGTAACTCGAACTAAATTGCGACGCTTGTCGTATTCAAACTCCGTGCGTTCGTTTAAAGCATTAATAACAGCTTTGATTTGGCTGTAAGCATCGTATTCGTAAGTGGTGGTTTGATTGAGTTCGTTGGTTTCGGTTTTTAGCCGTCCCTGTGAGTCGTAGGTCAGCGATAAGCGAGAGTTATCGAAGTAAATTGTTTCTTTAATTCGCGCGAATTCATCGTAAACATAGCGAGTTGTACGATTTTTGAAGTCGGTGACTGACTCAACTTGTCCGCCTTGGTTGTAGGTGTAGGTGGTGTCATTACCAAGAACATCTTTTGAACGGATTAATTGACCGATGTCGTTGTAGAAATAGGCATCTTTACTTCCATAAATATCTGTTTGAGTTTTGATGCGACTGGCGGCTGAATATTCGGTTTTGATTCTCTTGTTGTCATCCCAAGTCGGCGTAGAATCCGGTAGAATTGTTTCTGCTAAACCGCCTAATTCATCGTAGGTATAACGGGTTTCTAATCCAGTAGTCGAGACTTCCGCAATCAAGTTGTTGGCAGAGTCGTACTTTTTAATGACTTTCGGATTGTCGCTGCTATTTGTTGGCGTGTTGTCGGGTAAGGTAATTTCATCAATGCGCGTGACTCCTGTGTTGTTTGACCCGGAGGTTGGCAAGTTGTAGCGATAGGAGGTGGTATTTCCAAATACATCTGTCATTGATGTCACCCGTCCCAGGTCGTCGTAACTCATCGATTGATTATTACCGATAGAAGTGCGGCTGGCAATGGTTTTACCTTCGGAGTCGCAGTCATACTCCATCCATTGCGTATAAGTTTGACCGTTGAGGGTAAATGTGGTTGTTGCTTTCTTGATTCTGTTATTGAGGTCGTAATCAGTTTTAACTTCGTTACCTCGGCTATCCACCATGCGGTTAATGTTACCGAAGCAGTCGTAGTCAAATTCTGTTACTTGACCGTCTGGTGCGGTTTGAAAACGCAGTTGACCTTGTGCGTTGTAGCTGTAGGTTGTTTTTAGTCCGTCTGTATCAATGCTAGACTATGCCTAACTGAAATTTGAGCCAATTCTTGTTTTAAAACATCTATATATGAGCTTCCAAGTATTGACATACATCTTCATGTTTATAGTAGCGAGCTAAATGTAAGGCAGTTTGCCAGCCATCAACAAGAGTTGCATCAACTCTCGCACCATGCTCAACCAATAGTTTCACTATCTCGATAGAACCAGAAATACTAGCTGTCATCAATGGAGTAACTCCTTCCTCTCTAACAGAATTAACGTCAGCCCCTGATGAAATTAGCAGTTGAACCAGTTGAATATTTCCTGTTCCAGCAGCAGGAATTATAGGAGGTTCCCTAACTTTTGTATTAGCATCAGCACCAGCATCAATCAATGTTTGGACGATTTCTAAATTGTTTAAATTTGCGGCTAGCGCAATGCTTACTCCAAGACACCTTGACCAATATGGCAGATTGTGGCCCTTCTCAAGCAAAATTTGAACGATAGCTAAGTTCCCAATTGCGACTGCTTGCTCTAACAAGGTTTCATAATCTTCTCGATCTTCATCCCAGTCAAGATGAACGAGGTATTGCTTGTTAGATAGGAGGGTTTTAAGTAAATCTATATCCTGGAAATCTATAGCTTGATAGAGTTTCAAAAAGCGTGGATGAGGTTGATAAACCATAATACTTGACATTAATTATTCAAATTTTTTATCTTTTAGAGTATCCGACTCCATGCAAAATAGAAACAATGAAAACTGTGAATCCTTTTCTAAGAGCAGCTTTCTGTGCTATTTGCTCAAATGATTGTTGCCTTCCTTTTTCATAATCTCCAAATAAAGTGACAAATCCAGCAACTCTAGAGCCATTTTTTCTCGCATAGTTGGCTATAGCATCCCATTGTCCAGCATTTTCAGGTGCTTTTCCCCCACTTCCTATGTACGTATTTACAATCGTTTTAAGTTGAAGTTTGATATCTCCAATCAGGTAACTCCTTTGAGGTCCGCCAGTGACTTGAACACCTCGACCACGAGGTTGATTCCCAGGAGGAGTAAGTACATAATCAGGTCGACGCTCTCCCGCTCGGACCTTGGCCTCAATATTAGGGAAATTGATCCAATTACCAGTTGCTTGACCGTCCTGAGTTACCCCAACTTCTAGAAAAACTTGATCTAAATTTATGCCAGCATCAGCGAACATATCACGAACCTGCCCTTTAAACTTTCTTTCAAACTCTACGCCTGCGTCCAGAGCATTATTCATCGCTCTTACTCCGTCTGTGAGTGGAGAGTTTATGGGCGCAAAAGTTTTTAAAACACTCCAGAAAACATCGCCTGCTACTTCTACAGCTTTATCTTTAAATCGTTCATAGATTTCTTGTTTAGTGCGATTCTCAATAGAGTAGAGAATCTTCTCTACTGTATAAGCTGCTTGAATTTCCATAATAGAAATCATCCCACTCGGATCGCTGTAGATATAGGGGTTGTTGTACGCAAACTGATAGGGATTGAAAGCCTCAATCTGTTGCTCAGTAGGCTCAACCGGATCGCGACTCAAAAACAACCCCGTCTTAGGATCGTAATCCCTAGCTCGCATATAATACAACCCACTCTCCGACTCCAACCACTGACCCTGAAACCGGAAATCACCACTTGTTACCCCAGCATTAGCAGCCACACCTGACGCATTTCTCAAATTGCCAAAACTATCATAGCGAAAATCCCCCACTTCCTGACCATTACCATCAGCCAATCCAATCACCGTCCCCATCGCATCAGTGAGATAGTAAACAGGATTACCACTAGCATCTAATCGCATGAAGGGACTTGAAGAACCACCATAAATATAATTGCTAATTAAATTCCCATTAGCATCAGTCATCAAATCAGTCGATTCCAACCCACTTCCCCCTGCTGGAGTTACCAAGAATCGACGCTCTTGATTGCCTTCTACTGCCTTCACCCTGTTACCTTGACCATCATAGATATACTGGGTTGTTTCCCCAGTAGTTTTATTATCCACCTCAGTCAAACGGTCATAGGTATCATGTTGTAAATCCAACGTCTTACCATCCCGCTCAATTAGCGTCAATCGTCCATTGCTATCGTAATCATAATTTTCAGTTTCACCCACTTCAGCCACAGTATCTAATTGATATCCAGGCTGATAATTGAAAGAGCGACTACCTCTATTTGTATTCGATTCCACCAGTCTTTTACCAGCAGCATCATAAGTGTAAGTCGTCTCATCTTGCAACACCCCAGAAGCATCATAATAGCTTTCCTTTTTCACTCGTAGCGATTCATCATATTCCAACAGTACATACGACGAATCCTCGCGAGTAATCTTCGTCGGTTCCCCAATCCCAATACGTTCGTAACTCACGCTTGCCAACACTTCGCCGCGATCGTTTTTGTGAACAATAGATTTCACTCGATCTAAGCCGTCATATTCATAAGTAGTCGTCACCTTCCCATCAGGTAAAATTCTCTGCTTAAGACGATTCGCATCATCATAAACCATCTGAGTAACTCCACTTACGGGGTCGGTAACTGTGGCTAAATTGCCAAAAGCGTCGTAGCCATAGCTAGTGACATACCTCGCACCGCTAGCAGATGCCCATTCTGTTTGCCCCTTCACCCGACCTAACAAATCGTAAGTATAAGCAATGCCACTGCCATCAGGATAGTTGATGCCACTTAACGCCCCTGTCAGCGAATCGTAATGGTATGTAGTGATATCATTGCCACTTTTTACTGTCTTAATATTACCGCCATTCCCATAAGTATAAGTGACAATGCTGGTAACTAATCCCGCTGCCGTTTTAGTTGTTTCTGATTCTACCATTCCCGCAGAATTGTATTCGTAAGTAATCGTTTCACCACTAGGTAAGGTCGCCGTACCTAAGCGATTGTCCGTCGAACGATAAGTCATCTGTTTGAACGTCCCATCGCCATAAATTACCTTTTTTAGATTTCCCAAATCGTCATATTCGTAGCGCAATTTTTCCTTAATCGTGCCGCTGCTAGTAACGCTATCAGGACTTTCAATCAGCGCTAAACCGTCTTCTCCATAGGTGTAAGTATAAATATTATTGCCCAAATCCGTCGCCGTCTTTAACCGCCCAAATTGGTCGTAGGTGAAATCGCGGTCGTTACCGCCAATGTCTGTAATTTCAGTTGGGTAGTCTTTAGCTTCTTGCAGATTATTGGCATACAAATATTTAACTTTCTCGCTGTAGTTGAGACCATCTCGCTGCTGGTAAATAGTCTCTACTGGCAGATAGTTCGCGTCTTGTACGGATGTGGTTTTGCGTCCTAATGGGTCGGTAATAGTTGTTCTCGTGCCGCTGTATTCGTATGTCCAAGTTTGAGGATTTACGGCGGGGTCAGGGATAGGATTACCTGCTGCATCGAGAATTAAATTATTGGTTGTATCTGTTAAGTATTTGCCTCTCTGAGTTGAAGTTAATTTACCACTTCTGGGGTCATAAACAGTCTTAACAAATGCACCAAGCGGGTCGATTTCTTCAATTCTCCGACCGCCGGCATCGTACTTTTTAGTTATTTCCGCCCCAGTTTGCACGTCTTTGATGCTTGTTAATCTTCCGGCGGCATCGTATTCGTATTCAGTGGTAATATTGCCCGCTTCGTCTGTCTCTTTCCACAGCCTTCCTGCTAAGTCGTAATAGAAGCTGGGCGTACCGCCATCGGGCGTTACCCAACCTGCTAATTTACCATCGTCAGTTAGCTTACGCTCCATATGACCGATAGTAGGAGCATCTAAACTCGTCCAATCGCTACCACTGCCTGTATAGCCGTATTCTACCCAGATACCATCGCCATAATCGACGCGCTTTTCTCGTCCTAATTTGTCGTAAGTAAATGTATAAGTTTCATCATCTGTGGTATCGGCAGGAGTACCACTATCTTGCACCATTGTTTTCAAACGACCGTTGCTATCATAAGTCATATAAGTGGCACTACCATCCGATTCTACACTCTTAATGGCGTTGCCATAATCGTCATATTCGTAATAAGTGGTACTAGCTCCTTCTGTCTCAGTTTTAACTAGGCCATTGGCATAATAAGTAAAGGATTGAATGACATTGCCTTGACCGTCTTTAATTGATAGCAAGTTGCCGCGAGAATCGTAGTTGAATCGCACTAACGCACCTGTTGGCGTTACTAGCGATGTCATCTGTCCATAGCCGTTGTAGGTATAGTGAGAAGTGCCAGGTACTACGCCGGGACAGCCGCAATAAGTCTCCGTCCGAGAAATTAGATTGCTCTGACTGTCATATTGATATTTAGTTACTAGGTTGTTGGCATCTTTAGTCTGCGTAACATTGTTGTTGTCGTCGTATTCAAAGTAGGTGGAGTTACCATAGGCATCTGCTACTTGCAAGACATTACCGCGAGTATCATATTTATAAATAGTGGGATTGCCATAAACATCTTTGACAACTTGTACTGATTCTTCAGGCTTATATTCGATGTTGATGGGTACGTCAGCACCATTAATTACTTGCTTCAAACGACCGGAATCGTCGTACTCAGTCTTAACTCCACTGCGTCCCAACGAATCGATAACCTCAGTTAAAAAGTGCGGCCTGTCTTCATCTTCATACTCAAACCGAGTTGCATTATTCTCCCTATCCTTAACAGCAACCAAATCCCCTTTCGCATCGTATTCGTACTTAACCTTCTTCCCATCCGGGTCAACAACACCGACAATCCTCCCAGCAACATCCCTCTCAAAAGTCACCGACTTACCAGTCGAACTTGCAATCCCCGCATCGCTAAAACTCAACTTATTCCCATTCGCATCAGTAGCAGTCAACAAATCCCCAGACTTAGCATCAATCTCGTAAACCAATCCCTCAAGAGTCGTCAACACATAAACCCCACCAAACGCCGGATTTTCGGGATTGAAGGGCTGCCCGTTCACCCCGTAATACTCGCCGTACTCATTCCGTATCAAATTCGCATCCTTAACCGTCAGAGTCACCGTCGAACCCGAATGCGACTCAAAAGCCGGCTTGTACATCGCTGCCCCCGGCCCGGCCGCCCCTAAATACTGATTCAAATAATGCGAGTTCGGCTTGAATGTAAAGGTTTCCCGCTTGCCTCCGGGTAGGGTGATAAACACCTTAGTCTTGCTATCAAAGGGTACAGTATTTATCCCCAATTCCTCATAAGTCGGGTCAGCTTTCAAAGAAGTCTTCAAATCCGTATCCCGGAATTCCATCCGCCAGCCGTAGCCGAAATCATCGCTAGAATTAGCATTCAAAGAATCGTAAGTTCTCGTGACATTAATCGGAATTCCTGCAACTGGAACCGATAAATCAGTAAACGATAACCGGAAATTACCCAACTTCAAATCCCCCGCAACATTCACCGTCCTTTCAGTAGTCGAACCGTTACCGTTAGCATCGAATGCAGTGAATTTGAGAGTGTAAGCGCCGTTAGCCAAAACAGTCGGGTCAAATGTCGCAATCGTTTCGTTGCTGACAGCAGTAGTTCCCCGATAAACTTCCTTAAATTGACTGCTACCAACCGGGGCTACTGACAAAGTATAGTAATCCAAATTGCTGTCAGTTATCGTACCTCGAATTACCAGAGGTGTAGAAACATCAACATCATCCGCTAAACTGATATTGATAATTGGCGCATTGACATCATCCGTATCAATCGCCCTGACAACTTGAGTCGCATTCCCCACATTTCCGGCCGCATCTAGTGCTGTGGCAATTGCCGTGATGGGAGTTAAGTTATTTAACTTGACAGTTGCTCTTCCTTGTGCATCTAAAACTACGGGAGTGCCGTTGATAGTTAAGCCCAAAGATTCGACTTTCACGTTATCGACAGCATTCACGGTAAAGATGACCGAATCTCCGAGATTAGCGGTATTATTGCTGGCAATCAGATTGACTTTAGGTGCAGAAGTATCGGCAACAACGCTTAAATTGTAAGAAACAGTAACGCTTTCTCCAAAAGTATCAGTCACTTTAACAGAAACCGGATGATTACCGATATTAGCAGCAGTCGGCTTCCAACTAATCCGCCCGAATTCATCAACAGTCATGCCAGTTGGAGATTGAATTAAACCAAAGGTCAACAAATCTCCATTGCTATCAGTCGCCTTCAAATCGTAGCGATAACTGGCACCGGGCGAGACAGATTGAATCGGAACATTTGGCACAACCGCTGCTGAATTAGCCCGAGAAATTAACTCAAAACCTTGGGCTGCCCCCGTACCAGAATTGTCAACAGCCCCGACTACCACTTGATGGTTTCCAGCAACAGGATTGTTCCAAGTAACAACACCAGTAGCTGAATTAATTGTCATCCCAGTTGGAGATTGCAATAATTGGTATTGCGAGATAGTACCGTCAGCATCAGTTGCAGTTACTTGGTAGCTGTAAGGGCGTCCTGGTGAGGCTGTAAATACAGGTGTGGAAGTGATAGCAGGCGGCAGGTTGGTAGCAGTAGTTCCCGCAGTGACAGTAAAAGTTTGAGTAGCAATTGCCCCTTGTTTATCAGTCACGGCAACTTCCACAGAATGCAGCCCGATTTGAGTAGCATTCGGCATCCATTGAATAACACCGTTACTATCAATTGCCATCCCGACGGGATACTTACTCAAACTGAAAGTCAGCGGGTCATTTTCCAAATCAGTCGCGACAACTGTATAAGCGTAAACTTGATTTACTGCTGCCTTCGATGGAGGAGTTGAAACCACAGTCGGCGGCGTGTTTATTCCCCTGACAGTCAAGCTAAATTCTTGGACGGCATAACCGCCGTTGCCGTCAATTGTTCTTACAGAAATGGTATTTTCGCCAATTTGTTCTGCGTTAGGCTGCCAGCGTAAAGAACCAGATAGGGGGTCAACAATCATCCCGGATGGTGCTTTGTCCAAACTCCACAGCAACCTGTCTCCATCCGCATCGCTACCCGTCAAATTGTATTGATAAAGCTTGGCTAGATTAGTAATTTGTTCTGTGGGAGTAGAATCGATACTCGGTGCGCGATTGTTGGCAATATTATCGGCAATTAGGTTGAATGTTTGAGTAGCTAAACCTCCTAAACCGTCGCTAACTCTGACGGTAATGGGATAAGTTCCCTGCTGCGAGACTCCGGGTGTCCAACTAATCAATCCTTCTTGGAATGTCATGCCGGCGGGCGTCGAAGCTGGCGTTGCAAATGCCATACCGGAGGGCGGATTTAATAGAGTATATGTTAAGGGGTTGCCGTCTGGGTCTTTGGCTTCTACTTGATAGAAATAAGTCTTGCCCAAACGGGTATTTGTGCGGGGAGTTGAGGTAATAGATGGTGCTCGATTGGGGGCGGCTGGGCTGACGGTTAATTCGATTCTTTGGAATGCTTCTCCGCCTTTATTGTCTGTTGCTTTGATCAGGATTTCCCAAGGTTCGACTTCGCCGGCATATGCCCAATTGAATGCGCCTCCTTGTTGTGCGGTGGTGGGAGTCCAATTAATTACTCCGGTGGTGGGGTTGATTGTGGCGTTGGTGGGGGTGACAGGTTTGCTGGAATTGGGAATTATGGAGTAGGTAATTGTGTCTCCATCTAAGTCTATGGCTTTGGCTTGATATTGGAATGGTTGGTTGACGGCGGGATTGATGTTTTGTGGTAATTGACTCGTGAAGACTGGGGCGTTGTTTCCGGGGGTAACTTCGATTTTGAAGGCTTGTAAATCGATGCCGCCTCTGCCGTCATTTACTCTGACAATGATGTCGTGGGTGCCGACTGCTGAGAGTGGGGGACGCCAAGATATTGTACCGTTGGGGGCAACTGCCATGCCTTTGGGGGCGACTGCTAAATCGAAGGTTAAGTCGTCGTTGTTTAAGTCAGTTGCAGTTGTTCTGTAGACTAATCTTTCTCCTGCTTTGACTGTTGTTGGCGGGGTACTGGTAAATTCCGGGTCAATATTGGGGCCTGCTAATTTGGAATTTGTGGCTGCAAAATCTACTCCAAATTTCGTATTGTTGGCGGTAACTGTGACTTCTTGATAAATGGGATTGGTTGGAGATGTTTGAGTCCATCCGGGTTGTAATTGCGAGACGATGCGGTAGTTTCCGGGGGCTAGGGTGAATGAGTAATTACCGCTGACGTCGCTGTAGGTGAAGGGTTCGTTGGTATTTCGGATGCCGTCACGGTTAGTGTCAACGTAAACTAACCAGTTTTCCATTCCTGGTTCGTTATCAGTTGGTTTTCCTAAGCCTCGGACTACCATTAAGTTGCTAAAACCGGCCCAAGCGTTGAAGAGTAAGTCTCCCGTCACCGGGTCGGTTGTTGCGCCCCAGGCACCCCCATAATTGGTAACAAAAGGAGTTCGGCTTGAAGGAATGGGATTGCCGTCGTTATCTATAGAGTAAGCATAGATGCCACCACCATTCCATTCTGCCATCAGCAAACCTTCACCGCTGTCAAAATTGGGTGCGGAGATTGGCATATAAACAAAGGCACCCGGGCCGGCACCTGCGGTTGTTTCCAATTCAGGTGGATTGATGATGTAGCGGGGCGTACCGTCTGGGAAATTGCCGTTGCGCGTGTAGGTGACGGTGTAAAATCCACTGCTGGGGTAGGCACCAGTGGCTTTGAGTTGCCCCTCTCCCGGAAAACCTTCGGGAACGAAAGTCAAGCCTCCCAATCCCCCAGGATATCTTTGGTTGGGCGCGCCTCCCGGCTTAATAGAATGTATTCCACCAGGTTTCCATAAGTTGGATAAGAGTACGTTGTCGGGGGTGTAGACCAAACCCGCATCGCTGTAGGAAGAGTCGGCAAAGTAATTGGCAGTGTAGGGCGTTTCTGGGTCGCCGTCGTCGTCTAAGCCGATGATATGACCGTTTTCTCCCCGCACTACCTTGACTTCATACAGGGCACCTCCAGGAGATGCCGCACCGCCGCCCAAGAGCAAGGTATTGGGGTCAACAGTGCCGTCCGGGTTGCGTTTGAAGGTCATCGCCCCCAATATGCCCGGTACGCCGTCCGGTCGATTTAAGTTGTAGGCGGCGTAGTTATCTGCAAAGCGCGGGTCCACTACTACCCGACTGTCAGGAGTCATGTTACCCGGATTGGTAACGCGGCGAGTGCCAGTCCCGTCGGCATCCAGATACACGCTGCCCTTAACAGTGCCGGGGACGACGCTGCTGATTGACAAATCAAAACTTTGGATGTCCGCGTTGCCGCGACCGTCCTCGACTCTGACTCTCACTTTGTGAGTACCCTCGACGGGAGTCGCCCAAATAATCCTGCCCGTTTCTGAATCAATAATTGCACCGCTGGGCGCGTCTTCCAGCAAATAAGTGAGAGTATCCCCGTCAGTATCGCTGGCATCCGTGTCGTATACATAGCGCCCGCTTGTATAACCCGAAGTAACGGCCGGAGTGTTGAAAGTCGGAGAACTGTTACCCGGTTCCGGTACCACCCGCACTTGGAAATCTTGCTGGGCAACACCACCTTTGCCGTCATTCGTTTCTAAGACAACACGGTAAGTCCCCAATTCCTCACCGATGGCACCGCTAGTCTCGCCGTCTCCTGGAGTAACGATTGCTGGCACGGACTTTCCAGACAGGGTTTGGAAACTGTAAGCAGAAGCTGTAGTTGAGTGACCAATTACCGCCAAAACATACTGCCCGTCAACAGGCAACAGGGCCTCGAAGTCAGTACCAATATTGTTCTGGTTGCCGACAATCCTCGGCTGGTTGCCTTGATGCCCGGGCTGGTAAAGTACCCAATTAGCACCGCTTCCAGATATGGAGTCAAAGAAAACGCGCTGACCCGCAGTTCCAGTAAACTTGTAGAGGTGAACGGGATTCCCCGGCGCCAAAGTAGCGCTGACACGCTTGTTCAGTTCCAAGTCTTGGGCATCTGCAAAATCCAGCACTCGGAAGCGGTAATCCGCAGGAGAATCTTGTTCCCCAGTCAGTAACAAATTGTAAGTACCAGACTCACTTAAGGTATAAGGGCCGGCATCGCCAGTTGACGACGGACGCCACCAACCATCGTTGAGAAATATCGTGTCACCGCTAGGGCTCACCAAGCGAGCATTCACAGACTCTGCCCCTCCACTCGGAATCATGCCGTCGTAAAAGATTGTTTGTCCGGCTTTGCCAGTAAAACTGTAAACTTCAGCAGTTCGCCCTGGGTCTTGAGTCTTGCTAACCGTCACTCCCATTTGTATGGAATTTTCATTGTCGCGGGGGTCGGGAGTGACAGAGGGCAATTCTAGAATGCGGTAGCGGTAGTCGCCCGTGCTGGTAGGAGAACTTCCCTGAACCCGCACGGTATAAGTCCCCGTTTGCTGCAATTGATAGTGACCCCAGTCGTTGCTGGCGTTAATGTGAAAGATTTGGCTGCCCTGGGGGTTGAACAGCCTGACATCAACTGGGTCGTTGTCCAAGTCTTGACTGTCAAAGTAAATGCGGGTGCCAGCATTAGCCGTGAAGGTATGGTTGACCACCTGCCCTGCTGCAATATTTCCGCTTTGCAGGCTACCAAGTCCAGCAGTCGCGACAGAGGCCGGTGTCGAATTTGTTACCGTAAAGCTGTAGTTAACAGGGGTGCTGCTGCGGCCGCGAACGCCTAAAACGTACTCTCCGCTTGTCGGCAGCATCAAGTTGAAATCCTCACCCGTCCCGCTGCTGGGAGAAAGTGGCAGATTGTTAGGCCCGTAAAGTATCCAGTCCGCACTGCTGCCAAAAGGTACAGCCACATCAAAGTTCAGCCTTTGTCCCGCCGTCCCCCTAAATTTATACAGTTCCACCTCGTTGCCGGGGTCAAGAGTGCCGAGGGTAGGCGTTCCTACAATCAGAGAAGCTGCCCTCGCTATGTCACTCAAGCGGAAATTGTAGTTGCCCGTGGCGTTGTTATCCCCATCAACAACCAAACGGTAAGTTCCCGATTCGGTAAGAGTCGCAGGCGGCCAGTCAGTATTAGCTGCATTCCAGTTCGCATTGCTGTTGGCTGGGTTCCAGGTATTGTTGCTAAATTCTGCCCCCCCTGGACTCACCAATTTGACGCGGATGTTGCTGTTGCTAGCACCTTGACTGTCGAAATATACCCGCTGTCCAGGAGTTCCCGCGAAAGTATACTCGTCTCTTTCTCCTGCTTCCCCAATAGTCCCCGATACAGCGCGGCCGAGTTCCAAAGCAGTAGGGGTAGTAATAGAAGGGGTAACAACCTTAAAACTGTAGTTGGCGCTCGTGGCGGAATTGTTCTGAAGGGCAAGGACGTAAGTACCGGGGATTGTCGGCGTTATTTCAAAATCAGAACCAGTCCACCCCGCAGTTGGGATAGGCTTGTTGTCCGGCCCGTAAAGTACCCAGCTAACGCCACTGCCGGTACTAGCTGCTAAATCGAAATAAAGTGGTTGCCCGACAGCGGGTTTAAATTGGTAGAAATCTATCTTCGTTCCCGGCGCGAGGGTATTGGAAATATCAGCATCCAGATTTAAAAGCGGTACTGCTTGCGGGTCTTCCACATCTACCAAGCGGAAACTGTAATTGCCCGTTGTATTGTTAGTGCCGTCAATGACCAAGTGGTACTCGCCTGCCTCCCGCAGAAACATAGGGGCGGTCATGTCAGCATCCAAGCGGCCGTCCCACGCCGGCACGATACTTCGCCACCAATACTCGTTTATGCTGCCGCTGTTGGGGTCGTTGAGTACCGTATCGGTGGGGATGCTGGGAGAGAACAGCTTAACAGTGAAGTTGCTGTCACCTGCGATGCGGTCAAACAACAGTCGCTGACCGGGCTTGCCATTAAATTTATAGATATCCCGTTCTCCAGGTTCGTTGATACTGCTCGTGACGGGCGAACTCAAAGTTAAAGGGGATACAGTTGTTTCGGGTGTCACCACCTTAAATTGGTAACTCTCTTGAGTAGTAACGTTGGTGCTGCCACCCATCACCAGAGTGTAAGTGCCGTTCCCCGGCAGCCTGACTTCTAAGTCCGGCGACAGCCCGCTGAGGGGCGCAGGTATCACTTGGTTGTCAGGCCCGTAAAGCGTCCAACCCGTACCCTTATTCCAGTAATCCCAGCTTCCTGCTAGATCAAAATACAGGTGTTGCCCTTCTGTTCCTTCAAACCGATAAACTTGCCGCTCTCGGGCACTAGCTAAAGTACCCGACAGGTTTTGGTCAAAGGGCAAGTCGAAGACGCTGGGATGGTTGGTGCTGGCAGTGTCGAGGAGGCGGAAACTGTAGTTGCCCGTGCCTCTCCAATCCCCATCAATTTCAACTCGGTAAGCACCTGCCTCTTGTAGGGTTATTGGTGTCTGTTCTGCTGTTGTTTGCTGTTCGTAAATCTTTTTGCCGCTGGGACTAAAAATTTTCGTCCGCAAATAAGGATCATTAGCGACGAGGCTATCTACGACTAGCTGCTGACCTACCGTACCCGTGAAAGTGTAGGTGTCCAGTTCGCCCATTTTCCCAATGGCACCCGTTGCCGCGTTCCCGAATTCGATGGGGGCTGTTGTCCGTTCAGAAGTAACTGCTTGGAATGGGTAATTTGCGCTGCTGTTATATGGGTTAACAAGCGCTACGGTGTAAGTGCCGTCGCTCGGCAAGGTTAATTCTGCATCGCCCGACCAATTCGTTTTCAGGATGCTGTTGCCTGGTCCGTAAAGCGTCCAGTTGCTACCATCATTTAAAAAGTAGACATTTTGCCCTGCTGTACCTGCAAACTGCAACAACCGCGTTTCGTTGGCTCCCACAGTCCAAGTTTGAGCGGGGGCGTCCAGCACCACTGTTGCTGCTGTTGAAGCGTCTAAGAAGCGGAAGCTGTAAGCGCCTGTTTTGGTGGTGTCTGGGATATATGTTGTAGTAGGGGTATCGACAACAGCGCGGTAAATACCCGTTTCCAGAAGCGCGAACAAGTCGCGGTTCCAGGATGTCGATATGTTGGGGAATACCTCGACACCGCTGGGGCTTAGAAGCCGAACGTTTTTTGAACCGCTATCTGCAATGCCGTCGAAGTACAGGCGCTGGCCTGCCGTTCCATTGAAGGTGTAAATGTCTTGTTCCCCAGGCTCGCTGATGGTACTGTTGGGTGGGGTTGGGGTGCCAATGGGAAGGGATGCTACGGGCATTGTCGGTGTCACGACTTGGAATTTATAGGTAGCCGGATTGCCGTTGTGTCCTTGCAAAGCTAACAGGTACTCGCCATCTCCGGGTAACGCTAGCTCAAAGTCGCTAAGTGCTTGCGTTCTGTTAATAACTGTCTGTCCCCCCGGCCCGTAAAGAGTCCACGTATTAGACCACGAACCATCTAAGGCATCAAAGTACAAATACTGACCAGCTTGCCCGTCAAAGCGGTACAAGTCGGTTTCAGAAGGGCTGGGGGTAAAGGTGCTTTGAATATCTGTATCCAGAACCAAGGGGGTAGCGATCGTTCTGTCGAGGAGGCGGAAGCTGACGTTGGCGGTTGGTGTTGCTTGGTCGTTAGACACCAGCAAGTAGTGAGTGCCACTTTCGGTTAAGGTGTCGAGCCTATCGGCTGCGATGTTTGTCCAGTATTCTGCTGCTGTAAAGTTAGCGATTTGGCGGCCGCTGGCAGAAATTAACTTAAGGGAGACGCCTGAGTTATTGGTCAGCCCGTCGTAATACAGCTTTTGGCCCACCGCGCCATCAAACTTGTAAGCGGTTGTTCCCCAAGCTGGGATTGACGGGATGCTCGCAGTCGTATTCAAATTCAGGGTCTGGGATGCCCCCAAGTCGAGCAAGGAGTAGCCGTAATCGCCGGTTCCCTCTACTCGCAAAGTGTAGGTTCCTGTTTGTTGCAATTGAATCGGGCTTGGGGAATCTGTGCTTGCGCTGGAGCCATTGAGGGCAGAGACAACAGAGCCGCTCGGGTTCAACAGCGTGACGGAGACAGCATCGCCATCCGTATCAAGGCTGTCGAAGTAAACTAACGTACCCGCACTGGCAGTAAAAGTTTGGTTGGCCGGGGTTCCTGGCGAAACCGTACCGCTGCGTGCTATCCCCAAACCCGAGTTCGCCACTGGCGGGGGGGTGATGTTGTTCGCGGAGATGTTGTAACTGACGCTGCTGCTCGATGGGTTCTGCAACGCTAGGGTGTAAGTACCTGTAACGGGCAGCAACACTTCAAAATCGCTGTTTAGCCCAGAGCCGCCTATCTGTGACGAAAAGTTTGGAAAACCGGGAGCGTACAGCGCCCAGCTTGCACCCGATGCTGTTGGCGACAAGCTGTCGAATTGGATTCGCTCTCCTGCCGTACCGCTGATTTGATATAGCACTGCTTCGTTTGGGGGCAAGCTGCCTGGCGTTGCCGTTCCCGGAGACAGGGTTGGGGCTGCTGTTGCATCCCCCAAGCGGAAACTGTAGTTGCCGGAGGTATCATAATTGCCGTCAATTGTCAAGCGGTAAGTTCCGCTTTCAGTGAGAATATTGGACAGGCCGTCAGCACTTGTGTAACCGCTGAAGATTTCCAGACCGCTGGGACTGGTGATTTTAGCTGTGATGTTGCCGTTGCCGAGTTGGGGGTCAAAGTACAGTCGCTGTCCGACGCTGCCAGTAAAGGTGTAAACATCTTGTTCTCCGGGTTTGCTGATACTGGCACTGTTGACGGAACCCAAGGTGAGAGGGGTAGGGTTGGCAGTTGAGAAAAATGGCTGGATGCTGTAGTTGATAGGTGCGGCGGTGCCATTGCCGCCTGGCGCGGGAGTGCCGTCCCCGCGCAAGACTATGTAGTACGTTCCGCTTCCCGGCAGCACTGTCTCTATGTCGCTCCACAGGTAATTAGAGGTCACTAACTGGTTGCCAGGTCCATAGAGATTCCAACCGCCGGGGGACGAGGAAAGGAGGGTGTCCAAATACAGGCGATCGCCCTCGGTACCTGTAAACTGGTAAACGTCCGTCTCCGACCCCGGACTCAAAGTACCACTGGTAGGAGCATTCAGGTTTAATGTCGGTGCTGTTGTTAAAGAGAGCAGCCGGAAATTGTAATTTTCTGTGGATTCGATATACCCGTCTACAATCAGCCGATAATTTCCAGCTTCAGGAAGAATATATGGGATAGTTCTCGCCCAGTCCCCGGATGCAGGGGTATTAAAGACTTCAATACCGCTGGGACTGACCAATCGAACGTAAGTGTTAGGTGTCTCTACCAAAGCGTCTAGCAGCAGTCGCTGGTTGGTGCTGCCACTGAAGGTATAGACATCCCTTTCTCCTTTTTCGCTGATGCTGCCGGATACGCTCAAGTTCCCCCATGTATCTGGTGTCAGCGTTCCCCCGGATTGAGTTTGGGGAGTAATGACCCGGAATTTGTAATCAAAAGGAGTGGCGTTGCGCCCCTGGACTGCCAGCAGGTAGCTACCCGCTGATGGCAGCACGACCTCAAAATCGCCACCTAAACCGCTGGGGTTGTACCCAGCGTAGGTGTTGGGGCCGCCAAAGGTTGTCTTGCTGTCCGTAGCGATGGCCTGATTCCCAGGTCCGTAAAGCGTCCAGTTTGCCCACCCCGAACTCGGTTCTGAATCGAGATAAAGGCGCTGACTGGCGTCCCCAGTAAAGGAATAGAAGTGGGTTTCAAAACCGGGATTTAAGTTTCCGGTGACATCTGCATCCAAGTTAATGGGCGTGGCTTGACCCACATCTAGCAAGTTGAAGCTGTAGTTGCCCGTGCTTTCCCCGTGACCGTCAATCTCTAAGCGGTAAGTACCCGTCTCGTTTATAGTAAATGGCTCTGTATCTGCGCCTAAGTTGATGTTGAAAGTGTCTACACCGCTGGGACTGACAAGCTTTACGGACGCATTTACTTGGGAACTGCTCGACAAGTAGTCAAAGTAGAGGCGCTGCCCTTTCGTGCCACCAAAAGTATAGATATCCTGTTCGCCTTTTTCGGTAATGGCGGCACTGACGGTGTTGGGGTTGGCGTTGTTGCCCAACTGTAGCGGATAAGTAATCGTGTCGGGTGTAACAATTCGGAAGGTATAAGAGGTGCTGCCGAAGAAGGGCGCGCTGCCCCGCATTACCAAAGTATACTCGCTGTCGCTGGGCAAGACGATCTCGTTGTCGTACCAGCCTACGTACCAAGAGCTTACTTGTTTTCCGTCAACCCAGGAGCTTACCTGCCTGCCCTCTCCATCATATAGTACCCAGTTCAGGTTGGAGTTGGTGCTGAGTTGGTCAAAGTACAGCCTTTGTCCTTTGGCTCCGTTGAAGCGATATGCGTCATCTTCTGAGCCGGGACTCAGCACACCCGTCACGTTTCTGTCGAAAGGTGCAACGGGTGTCTGCTCCATGTCAATTAAGCTGAAACCGTAGTCTCCCGCAGCACCATCAATGACTAAGCGGTAGTTGCCCGTTTCGGTCAGGTTGATTGGAGAGCCTTGATAGCTTGTATTGCTATCGAGTACCAGCAAGCCGCTGGGGCTGTACAACTTTAATGTCTGTCCAGGAGTGCTCCTAAGAGAGTCGTAGTACAGTCGCTGTCCTTCGAGAGCGCTGAAAGTATAGATATCTTGTTCGCCTTGATTGCCAATTCGCCCCAGTACGGTGTCGCCAAATACCATTGCTGCTGGCGGAGTCCACTGGACGATTCCCGTTTCTGGGTTGACCCTCATTCCCTCTGGGCCGAGTACCAAGTTGTAGGTTAGGGTATCGGAGTCTGGGTCTTTGGCATCGGCATCGTAGCGGTAAGGTGTATTGACGGCTGCATCGACAATGGGCGTCGAAGTGAAAATCGGCGGCCGATTCGGAGGCGGATTAATAGCTGAAAGCACATATTTTTGTTTGGCCACTCCACCTTTTCCATCTCCCACTTCCACCGTCACCGCGTGATTTCCAATATCTCCGGCAACCGGATTCCAACTAATAATTCCGGTTTGAGCATCTATCTCCATCCCCAACGGTTTTTCCAACAAGGAATAAGTCAGCGCATCCCCATCGGCATCAACAGCAATTGCAGTATAAACGTAACTTTTACCCACCAAAGCTTCCGTATTTGGTGTCGCCTTAAATTGTGGAACTTGATTTAACTGGCTTAAAAATACTAAATCGTAACTAAACTGAACTCCTTGAGGATTGTAAAACTTTAACGTATCGGTTGATGTCAGTTCCCCCGGCTTTAAAATGCCGTCACCAACCAGTTTGCTAATATCGTAATAAGGAATTCCTTCCGGCGTCATTCCGTCCGCATCCAACAGTCGCACCGTTGGGTCGCTAATATTGTTTATCCCTACCAACAACGTACCCCGCACCGGATACTGACCCGCATTTTTTACAGCTAAATCAGCGTAAAGAATTTTGCTGCTTGAATTGAATGAAGTCTGTTTGTATTCTACTTCCAGACTGCTCGAAACGTCCTGCAAGCGATTGAAATTGACTGGTACGTTAGGGGATACATCCTCGGAGGGCGATGCTGTTACAGGAACTATTGCAGCCGATGAAGGTTGAATGGCAATTGAGGTGATGCCGACTTGCGTTGCTGTATCGCTGTCGTTGTTGACCAACCGTATTTGCAGTGTAGCAGCCGTACCATCCGCTATTTGCGATAAATTTACACTGATATTAGAGCCGTTGAAAGTAACGCCTGCTGCTAGTTGGGGAGGCTGTCCTTCGGTGAAATTGAAGAAGCTGTTGAGTCCCGTTCCTACAGTGTGAACTAAAGAGCGACCGCTGGCATCGACTAAAGCTATTTCAAAAGCATCCTTGATGGAGTCGGAGTCTGCCAAGTCGAAGTTGAGACCGGCGATATTCACAGTAAGGGTTGACGGCACTGCTGGAATTGTAATGGGCCGTTCTAACTTTTCTGTGAAGGATGTCCCTTCAGCCAGCCATATAACGCCTGAGTCAGTAGCGGAGGTGCGGGTAAAAGTTCTGCTGGCGGTACTGGAATTGCCGGCATTGTCTGTGGCAGTGGCGGTGAAACTGTTGCTGCCAATAGCTAATGTTACTCCTGCAAACTCAAAGCGTCCTGTAGAGTCAGCAGTAGTTACAGCTCCTGTTTCAGCTAGAATAACGGTACTTCCGGGGTCGGTTTGCCCGGTTAAGGTGACGGTGGAGTCTAGGGTTTGCCCGTCTGCAACGGGAGGAGTGTCGAAAGCTGGGTTTAAGCCAAATGTTAGTTCTGGCGGTGTCGTGTCGAGGGTGAAGGGGAGTTCAAAGGTGTTGGTGTTGCCGTGAGAGTCGGTTGCAAGCAGGTATAGGGTGTACGTGCCGTCTGTTAAGGTGTTGCCGTTTACTGTGGATAGTGTGTTGGGGGTGAGTGCAAAGCTGCCGTCGGAGGTTAGCAAGTCTTTAAGTTCAATACCGGTAGACTCCCTCGAAAAACTGGCGCGGAAGCTAGCAATGTCGCTGGCATCGGTAATTGTTCCGCTGATGGCGGGGTTATTGGTGATGCCGTCGGTACTGTTAGAACCGGTGTCGTTAACTAGCGCTGCTGCAATTGCGGGGGGGGCTGTCTCCGGTGGCACTTGGCTGTTGGCGTATTCTATCAGTTGCTGTCCGAGCTGAGTATTGCGCCATTCTCTGTCAGGATTGATAACTGCATCCAGCAGCGGTGCGTTTCCTGTTGCCCCAAGCACTGTGAAGATAAGGTCATTGTAGTCGCCGTCAGAGTTAGCGGCCGACATATCTTCCATCGCAAAAGTGTTCCCCGTTCCGGTTGTGTCGGCTAGAGGCAACACGTAAGATGTATCGTTGGGATTGGCTGTGGCGATACTGAATAAGGGGCGGTTTTCGGGGAACCAATTTCCCGAATAT
Source organism: Microcoleus sp. B4-C1 (assembly GCF_036705285.1). NCBI lineage: Bacteria > Bacillati > Cyanobacteriota > Cyanophyceae > Oscillatoriales > Microcoleaceae > Microcoleus > Microcoleus sp. B4-C1. The sequence goes on from NZ_JAUBUC010000035.1 coordinate 48,151, forward strand.
GAGGATTCGAGCGATGACTGCACTGTACCGTTGGGGACTAACATGACGGCAAAGGTGTCGCCTGGGGTCATATTGAAAGTTTTGATACCCTGATATTCGCCGCTGCCCCACTCCCAGTCGAACGGCATCGCACCGGTGAATTTGGCTCCTTCTGTAGCGTCGCTGATGACAATGTGTCCGTCGGTGGAATTGCTTAAAACTCTACGGGATGCTTCGGCAATGAATTCTGGAGTTCCTGGTGTAAGCCCGGACATTCCTGCCAGGCTGAAAATTCCGAGTTCGCCTTCAAAGGAGCCGCCGTCAAATACATAGTCAAATCTGACTTCTCCTCGGTTATCTACAATAAAAGTACCGGGGATTTGTAAATTGGCTGTTGTTGTTATTGATAAATTTCTTGGGGCATTGATATTGCTTTGGAAGTTGCCTGCACTTTGTGCTGAATAAGATTGACTGTCGGCAGTACCGTCCGAAAATTGCTCCGATTCTTCTGCCTCTAACGGCAGCAAACCGCTCGATATATCTGCGGGTTTTGGCGCAATTTCGGTATCAGAATATGCGGGCTGGGATTCGGTAGTTTCTGTGGGAGTTGAATTGCTATTATAAGTATTTGAATTTGATTCGGGTGGGAATTTAAGAGTTGAGGGTGAAACGCTGGTTTCGACTGAGGCTATCTGTGCTGTACCTGCTGCTGTTTCTGATGGAGTTGAGAAAAGTGCCGGTATGGGAGAATCGGTTTGTACGCTAGAGTTTGAGTGGGAAATTAGCGGGTCGGTATCGAGAGAATTAACGACAATTGCCGGGGAGTTTTCAGTTTCTAATTCTGCTGCTGTGAAGGTGACAGCGATGTCCGTATCAATTGTATCCGCAGTGAATTCTGCAATAGCGAAATCGTCTGTTTTTGGTGGTAATTGTTGGCTTTCAAATTCGGCTGTTTTTTCAGCAACAGGGAGTTCGCGTTCAACCGTATCATCCGCTTCGGGTGTAGCAACAATTGACTCGGTTTTTGTCACCAATTGTTGGCTTTCAAATTCTGATGTTATTTCAGGGAAGGTGGTGTCATATTCAATTAAATCGGCAACCTTTTCTGTTTCGGTAGCAATAATCTCAGCGGTTGTTGTGAGAAATTGTTCAGTTTCAAATTTAGCTGCGGTTTCGGTAACAGCCCGATCATTTTCTTGGGTATCAACAACCTTGGATGCGGGAATAACCTCAGTAATTTGGGTCGGCAATTGTGACGCAGCATTAGGAAGATTGTCATTGGTTTGTCTTGGCAATTCTTCGCCAAAATTATCGGCAATCTCAGATGTTTTTGCAGGAGGCTGTGACGCGATGGGAGTGGGAATTAGCAGAGTTTCAGCGGTTGGTGGAGAAGCAGCATTATTTACAGCATAGTCGGCTGAAGCCGGCAATTGAGGAATGCGATTAGTTGCAGTTGTGTCGGTTTTAATTGATTCAGTATCTGCTGACTCGCTGACAATAAATTCTGCTAATACTGGCAGTTCAATTTCCGAATTTAATTCAGTAGGGCTAACACTGGGTGTCTCTGGGGGAGAGGCTGTTTGTTCTATTTGTTGCGATTCTTGACTATCAGATTTGCCAACTGTTGATGTTTCTGTGGCTGGCGATTCTTGAGTATCGGATTTGTCAACTATTGATGTTTCTATTTGTTGCGATTCTTGACTATCAGATTTGCCAACTGTTGATGTTTCTGTGGCTGGCGATTCTTGGCTGTCTGATTTGCCAACTGTTGATGTTTTTGTTGGTTGCGCTTCTTCAGTATCAGATTTGCCAACTGTTGATGTTTCTGTTGGTTGCGCTTCTTCAGTATCTGATTTGTCAACTGTTGATGTTGCTGTTGGTTGCGATTCTTGGCTGTCTGAGTTAGCAACTGTTGCTGCTGTCGGCTGAGGTTTTTGTTGGTCGTTATCAGCAGTTATCGATGGTGTTTCTCCCTGGGATTGATCGCCGGAATTAGTAACAGTTGATTCTCGGGTAAATTTCGGCTCTGATTTATCCGATTCACCCTTCAGTTTTTGAACTAACTGGGAGTGAATTGATGCAGAGAAGGAGTCAACTAATTCGCTGAGGGGAACTATTTTGGATGTAGCACCCGTGACACGGAATGTGATATCATCGTAATCGATATCGCTTCCTTGAATTAGCCCCATGTCTTCCATGGCGAAGAGTTGGCCTTCGCCTGTAATGTCGGCAATTTGACCGATACTGAAGGTGTCGCTGGGATTGTCTGTAGCTATTGAAAATAGGGGTTTTTTGTCGTCGCCGATTGCGGGGTTGTCGTATACTTGCTGTACGGTGCCGTTGGGGACTAGCATGAAGAAGAATTTGTCTCCAGGCGTCATGGCAAATGTTTTTGTGCCGAGGTATTGCCCGGAATTGAGGTTTTCTGAGCTGTTAGGATCGGTGTAATATGCTCCTTCTAAATCGTCAGAAATTGCGATGTAGCCCTTTGTCGAGTTGCTTAAAGCTCGACTTGCTGCTTCTTTGATGAAGGCCTCGGAACCGGGAACGAATTTTTCCATTCCGAGTAGGCTGACGATGGCTAGTTGTCCGCTATACCAGCCGCCGTCGGATGTGAATTGTATGCCGACTATTCCTTTTTCATCGACAGTGAATGCGTTTGAGTCAAAGTTAACGTTGGTTGGGGGAGTTGAGGTTTGATCTGGTTCTGGGGTTGAGGTTTTATTTGGTTCTAGATTAGTGGCGGTCTCTAAGTTGTTGGTGGTGGAGATTTCGGTAGGTGAAGTTTTGTTGGATTCTGATTTGTCAGTCGTTGATACAGTTGCAACTGAGGTTTTGTTGGATTCTGATTTATCAGTCGTTAATACAGTTGCAGGTGATGTTTGATCTGGTTCAGATTTGTCAGTCGTTGATGTAGTTGCAGGTAATGTTCGATCTAGTTCAGGGTTTTCAGCGGCTGATGCAGTTGCAGGTGATGTTTGATCTAGTTCAGATTTATCAGTCGTTGATACAGTTGCAGGTGATGTTCGATCTGGTTCTGATTTATCAGTCGTTGATGTAGTTGCAGGTAATGTTCGATCTAGTTCAGGGTTTTCAGTGGCTGAGGCAGTTGCGGGTGATGTTGTATTTTCTCCTGAATTGTCAGACGTTGATGCAGTTGCAGGTGATATTTTGTTTGGTGATGACTCGCTTTTGAGTGTAGTCTCTGATGATAAAGGCGTTTGGTGTTCTTCGAGTTTTGAAGTCGTTTCAGCCGTAGCGGGCAATGGCGTTTTGTCCGAAGCTTTTTCGCTCGTGGTAGATGCAGTTACAACGGGTAATGTTTTGTCCGAATCTTGTTCTGATTTTGTGGAGGCGGTTGGCGATAATTGTGTTTTATTTTCCAGCAATTCATCGGGAACCGCGGTTGTAGCTGCTGTGGTTTTATTTAGTTCAGAGCTGCTGATTGACGAGTTGACTGGAGGTATGTCAGTCGCAGATTTATTAGAATCTGAAGAAACGTTATTTGATGCAATTCGATTCGGGTTGATTAGGAGGTCTCCTAAGTCGGAGTCGAGTTTACCAATTAGGGGATCAACTTCAGAATTTGTTGTATCCCTGAGAGTGCTGTTAGTTATCAGAAGGCTGGTGTTGGCAGAAGATATGCTGTTAATATCGGAGGGTTTATTAATAATAAAAGCATCAGTTTCTGTTAGACTGAATTCGGAGGTGGGTTCGCTTGCTGGTTCTATTAAGTTTAAGTTAAGCTGTTCGGATTCGGATGATTCTGCCGGAGCTTGATATAATAAAGGTTTTGAGGTTTGAATTCCCGGCAGCAGAGGGGGCTTTGTCGGGGCAAGTCCGGGAATTAAGGATTCCTGTTTTTCTATTAAAGGTTCTCCAATCGGGTCTGTTAAAGGCACTCGCTTGCACTCCTGATTTGAGGGTTAAATTATAGTTTTGGTAAGCTTGGATGCGTCACTTATCTTTTTGAGGAGATGCGAGTTGCAATTATGTTACCCGCTTTGGTCGAGTCGCCTGTTTGAATGGAGTTATAAGGCTCTTCCGTACTCCTTAAACGACTGTAGCCCGCCTTCGCTATTGTTACTCGCTTTCGCTATTTATTGAGTCCTAGACTCAATTTATTCAGTCCTAGGCTCAATTTATTCAGTCCTCGATTCAACGGGTCAATTTTGACACTATCTGTAGTGGTAAGGCAGGGAGCAGCGCATCATACAAGTAGAGTCTATGCGTCCAGGACTATTATTATTGATTGTTTTGCTTGATGTTCGAGCTCTCAAACTGTCTGCTGTAGGATTGACAGTCAAGGTAGGGGTTGCCAAATTTGTGCTTTTGCTACTTTTTTGGGGAAAAGGCAATCGAAATGGCTTTGTTAAAGTCATGGCTGCACCCTGGATTTTTAATTGATTTGGCGTTGAGTAAATTCGAGGAATCTTTACTTACGCTTACTCCTACGACTGCGCTCAACTTGTTGCTCATCCTTATTATCGGCTAGACTAGATTATAAATATATTAGTTACAATACTGAACTTTATAGTTTTTGCTGCTGCAAGTCCGAAGAAATTTCTGTATATTTACTGAGAGTTTTTTAACTTATGTTAAGTGTTTATAAAAGTAACTGTTTTCATGCGGGAAAATACTTAAATCAGGCAGGAAAATACTTAACGAATCCACTCCAAGCTTCCTAAGCGCCCGTTTCCTCTCGCTCGGCAGCACCGCTTGGTTCATCATTCACTGCTCGGACACCCGACCCACTTCGGGCAAATCCAGCAGTGGCGGCGGTGTCAGCAACCTGACTCTCAACTAGAATCAATTTTCTACTCGGGAGCGATCTCGTTCAAAGAGAGGCATCCTGGGTTCGTGGAGAGCGGGTGTCGGAAGAATGCAGCATACCGAAAGGCGCTCTACGATCTCTAGCTACAAACACTTTCCTCAGAGAGCGGTATTTGGGAAATTTGGCTATCGCTATTTTTGGGGATCGATAGCAGCGTACTTCCCCGAACAACTGATGGGGCGTTAACAGATGTTGAAGAGCAATACAGTAATGCAGTTTGAACCGGGCAAATTCTGCCGCGCCGACAACCGCCACCACATCGGCTGTTGTGACAGTTGTCGGCGTCGATCGCCTCCACAAAAGTCGCCACAACAACAGGAGCAATGTGAGCAATCGGTACAGCCGAAGAGCGGGTAAAAATTAAGCGCCTTGACATCTAGGATGCCCCATTCATAAAGGTGCATTATTTTTTGTCAACACGAATTAGTCAGGGTTTGCGATCGCAAAAACATTGCTTGCTACCGATTGAGAACAGCCATAACCAGTCCCAACAGGTCACGACACGAACAGCACAAAAAAGCAGTAATTTGACCGAAAATTTCAGGCATTTGCAGGATATTTGCAGGTAAATGCAGGTAAAGTGCACCCCCTGCAAATACCTGCTTTCCGCCTGACTTTATACTGTACTTGCCTGACTTTATACTGCACTTGCCTGACTTTAGCGCTCCGCAACAATTAGCTAATTTTTTAGCGTTTTTAACAACAAGTGGATTGACTTAATAGTCAAGTTGTGGTGTCAGAATTGAATTAAAAATCAAGTTGAGCAAGTGTGAGAAAATTGGCAGGTAGCTAAAATTTATGAAGCGATTTTGTAGTGTAGTACCCACTATGCCAGCAATAAAGTTGAGGCTGGACTATCTGGTTTTTGCGTTCCGTTGAGGCTGTTCGCGAGTGTAAGGCTTACATGGTAGTGCGTACTTGAGAGAGTACCCTGGCAACTATTTCCAGCATGAGTATCTGCGGGTTCATAGAGCGACGAGCCTTTTTTCAAGTTCGCTAGCGGCTAAACGTTGCTCCCGCACCCGACCAACTCGAATAGCGTCAATCAAGCTGAGCAAGGCATAAAGTTTTGGATCGTTACTGGCAGCTTGGGGGACTGAACGGTACAGAGGCGCGATTGCCTGCCCTCTGACGACACCTTGAGGGTCAGGCCAGACATAAACCTCAGACGGTGAGGCAATCAGCTTACTTTTCAACGGTTCAGCAGAATGCGCCGTTGGCAGTCCCCGACTTAAGGGGCCGGGTTGGGCATAGAATACATAGCGTAGCCCGTGAACTACGAATTCTAGTAGCGCTTGCGTCAAAATCCTGCGATTTTCGCCATCATAGAGACCTGCTGCTGCACATCGAGAAAGCGCACCATGAACTTCTGAGGCACTCATGCCTAAGCTTTGAGCGAGGGTGTTGTAAGTCCAGGTTGTTTTTTCCCAACTGTGGACTTTGAGTATGGCAAGGATATCTTGCGGTTTGAGCATAGCTTTATTCGTAGGCTCAGCCAGCCTCTGGCATCGCTTTCTTTTCTTTATTCTACATTCGCGAATAGCGAATAATTGAGATGTGGCGACTTTAATTTAATGTTCGGCGCTCGTTGAAGGGCGTGAGTTATTTCGGGAGTACAGCGATCGCTTGTGCCTGACAGGACGTTGTAGGAGCGATCGCACCATAAGTTTCAGAAATTCGGCGGTTAATTTCTTTAGCAGTATAAATATATCTCTGAACATTGCTATTGCTACCACCCATTCCTGCTTTTTGTGCAAGCTTCCTATAGCGATCGGCGATTGCTCACGACAGCAGTCAATAGGATAATCCTTTTTGGGTGTAATGACGGTAGCCTCGACTTCAGCAAGCAAAAGCTAATTTTTTATAGTTGTATAATATTCAGATTGAATCGTAGTACAAATAGTTACAGTTGTCATTAAAGCTTAAGAAAGTATTAAACCCGACCTTACGGTTAGGCTTCCGTAAAAGGAGGGTGCATTATTTCTCTTTCTGCACTTAAAAGTCAGGTTTGTGATCACAAAAACATTGCTTGCTATCGCTCATCCCTGCTTTTTTCCTTGGTTTCCCAGCTTGCATAAATTTGCATAAATTTGCATAAATTTGAGTTTTTTGCTGCAAATACTGCCTCGACTTCAGCTAATAAGTCAAGATGAGCTTGCATGGTTTTACTCATGAAAACTCACAAAAATGCAAAATTATGCAAAAAAAATCACGAAAACTCAGTCCTAAAAAGTTAAATTTGAGGTTTTTTCGTGTCCCGGTACACTTAATATCAATTTAACAATTCAACAGCAAACTCTGCACTCCCAATTCAAGGAATAAGCTTGTAACTCGTGTCATTTAGAGCAAGCTGTACTTTCACAATAGAGCAAGCAGAACTAATCGAATAGAATGTTAAGGTTGCCTAAAAGATTGCCGCCTCGTTATTAGCCATTCAGCTATGACATATTAATGTATCGGAACAATAGCGGTAGCATTTTTTTAGCAAGAGTTGTAGTTCAGTTTTTTTGCAATATTGAAAGCAGTGCTACCGCACTTTTTTACAAAAAAGCGAAGTGCCTCAATATTTTTTGGCTACCAGAATGCTAATAGCGTTACTTCGGCAAGCCAGTAAAATTTGTAGTCAAAGGAAAAGCGGGGAAACTTGTTAAACTAGGCAATGAGAAGGCAGTGACAATTGTGGGGCGATGGTACGGTTGTACTTGATTTCAGAGAGAGCGCGATCGCCACGCGCCTCTAAGTTTTAGGCCGTAACGATGCTACCCAAGTTGAATGGGGACAGTTGCGGTAATTGATGCCAGTGTTGCCAGAAAAGTCGCTACAACAGTATGAGCAATCGGGACAGTTGAATATCGGGTAAAACCAAGCCCTTTGTCACACTTGGTTAACATCCATCAGTGGCATTGATTGGGACAGTGGGATATCGGGTAAAATTAAGCCCCTTGACACCCCAGCCCTAGTTTTTAGGTAGTTGTGGCGATAGCTGCACGGCGATCGATTCAAACCCAAACCTTTGTGGTGATTTGAATTATTTTGACTTTAAAAACTACAACTCGCGACTCAACTCCGCTGCCCTTACTCGAATATCCGAATCAGCCTGCAATTCGCTACCACTGGCTCACCATTGACCCTATCAAGTCGATGCTCGCTGTGATTATCGTTCGTCCGACAGCTAGCACCGACGCGATCGCCTTGCACTTAGGATTACCGCATTCATGAGGGTGCATTGTTTTTGTTTCTGCGCGTAAAAGTCAGGTTTGTGATCACAAAACCATTGCTTGCTACCGAGAGAGAACAGCCAAAACCAGCCTCAACAGGTCAAGACACGAACAGCACAAAAAAGCAGTAATTTGACCGAAAAAGTCAGGCGTTTGCAGGATATTTTCGGGTAAATACAGGTAAAGTGCAGTTCCTGCAAATACCTGCACTTGCCTGACTTTATACTGCAAATCCCTGACTTTATACTGCAAATGCCTGACTTTAGCTGACGCAACAATTAGCTAATTTTTTAGCGTTTTTAACAACAAGTGGATTGATTTAATAGTCAAGTTACGATACCTAAGTTGAATTAAAAATCAATTTAAGCAAGTGCGAAAAAATTGGCAACACAGTAGCCGTTATCTAAATTGAATAAAAAATCAAGTTGAGCAAGTGCGAAAAATTTGGCAGCGTAGTCGCCGTTATGTCAGCCTTGACAGTCGCATAAATTGCTGTTGTCGGACTCGCGCTTTGCAATCGGCTAAACAGTTGTTGTCCGATCGAGCTTGAAAGTCGGGTAAGCACTATGCTCAATATTGATGAGGGTGCATTATTTTTATGTCTGCACGCATTAGTCATGGTTTGTGATCACAAAAACATTGCTTGCTAGCAAAACTAAACAGCCATAACCAGTCCCAACAGGTCAAGACACGAACAGCACAAAAAAGCAGCAGTTTGACCGACAAACTCAGGCATTTGCAGGATATTTTCAAGTAAATACAGGTAGAGTGCAGTCCCTGCAAATACCTGCAAATACCTGATTTTGTACTGCAAACGCCTGACTTTATACTGCAAATGCCTGACTTTAGGACACACAAAAATTAGCTAATTTTTAGCGTTTTTAACAACAAGTGAATTGACTTAATAGTCAAGTTACAGTATCTAAATTGAATTAAAAATCAAATTTCACAAGTGTGAGGAAATTGGCAGCGCAGTAGCAGTAGCCGTTATGTCAGCCTTAACAGTGGAGTGAAATATTATTGTCGGGCCCGCGCTTTGCAATCGGCTAAACTGTTATTGTCCTAGAGAGCTTGAAAGTCAGATAAAAATTTACCCCCTGACCACGCTCGCGACTTAATTTTTTAGGGAGTAACGGCGATAGCCGGATGCACCGCAATTTTCGCGAAAGCTTTATGTGCAGCGAAAGTCGAGACTAGGGTAGGTTTGGGTAAGTTTTTCAAAACGGAATCGAGCGGACAAGTGCCAACAACACCATTTCCCATCATCGCTGTTCCAACAGACGCCGCCTCCGATACCGAGGCGATGGGAACCAAGCCCAAGTTTTGGTTTTACCACCCAGAACTAGGTCGGTGCCTGTACAAACAATCTCGCCCCAATACAGGCGAAGCTTGGGCAGAAAAGATAGCATCAGAACTGTGCGGATTGCTCGGATTGCCCAGCGCCACTATTGAACTGGCAATCTGGAACAGCGCTTTCGGCACTGTTTCTCCATCCTTCGTGCCCTCGGCAGGTACTCTGATCCCCGGCAACGATATTTTAGCTCCCATAGTGCCAGACTATCCCCGATTTCAAGCCTTTAACGTGTCGCAACACACCCTCGATATCGTGTTCGACACCATCAGCAACAGCGCAGTGGAACAGCCCCTCAACTGGACGCCGCCAGACGGTATCGCTACGGCAGGGGACACCTTTGTTGGATACCTAATGTTAGATGCTTGGATTGGCAACACAGATCGCCACCACGAAAACTGGGGATTTGTCGAAGTAAGAGCTACGAAAACGCGCCAGGTGATAGCGCATCTTGCTCCTACCTACGACCACGCATCCAGCCTCGGTAGAGAATTGCTAGACTCCAAGCGGGTCGAACGGCTCAACAACAGTGCTGTGGCTGCCTATGCAGCTAAATGCAGGTCTGCGTTCTATGCTCTTGTGGGGGACAAAAAAGCCTTGTCTCCTCTTGATGTCTTTCAAGCAGCAGCACAACGGCACCCCCAGGCAGCTAGAGTGTGGCAAGAACGCCTGGAGGCAGTGTCGGCTGCTGATACGCTAGGTCTATTTGACCGAATTCCAAGGGAACGTATTTCAGAAGCGGCAATTGCTTTTGCTCAACAGATATTAGAAATTAACCAGCGTCGGCTGCTTTTACTGCTGGAGGAACTCAGTTGAATACTTTATTTGTTGCTTGGAACGAACTACCAAGTCACGCTTGGTTCCCTATCGGTCGGCTGACGAGCGATGGAAATAGCTACCAATTCGCTTACACGGCTGGGGCAATAGTAGCACAACGGCAATGTGGTTTTAAACCTTTGTGGTCGTTTCCAGACTGGGACAAAGTGTACGAATCACCCGAATTATTTTCGGTTTTTTCCAATCGGCTGCTGCGCCCCTCTCGCCCCGATTATCCAGATTTTTTGCGCTGGTTAAATCTCTCCCAATCTGAGAATGACTCCATGTTTTTACTATCTCGTAGTGGCGGACAGCGGGTAACGGATCAGTTGGAAGTTTTTCCCCCTCCCGAAGTGGATGAGGATGGGCGATCCCACTTCCATTTCTTTGCCCGCGAATTGCAACATTTACCTCAAAAAGCCTTAAATCTAATTGACAGATTACAGCCTGGCGATTTGTTGCGAGCAGTTGAAATTGAGCATATTGAAAATGACTATATTCGCCACCGCATTTTATCGCTATCAACAGTCGATGGCTGTCGAGTTGGCAATTGTCCTAAGTATTTGGTGGACTCTGATTTTTTGAGGCTGTACCAAGACCCTGAAAGGGTACAAATTGTGGTTGAGCAAGTCAATTTGTCGCCGGCACCGCAAGCGTTCCGATTACTTTGTCACTTGGCTGTTCAGAGGGGGAGGCGCTTTCAACCGTTTTCTAGTTCGCTGTATCAACCTATTTTATCGGAACTGGCTGCCACTGGAGGTACAATACCTTGAAGGTTTTTGAACTCCCTAATGATTGATAATGGCAGTCATTAGGAGTAAATTTGTAGACTTGTTAGTGGCGTAGATAGCTTATAACATTAGCACTTAAGAGGGTGCATTGTTTTTAAAAAATAAAAATCAGGGTTTGCGATCGCAAAACCATTGCTTGCTACCGAGAGAGAACAGCCAAAACCAGCCTCAACAAGCAAAGGCACGAACAGCACAAAAAGGCAGTAATTTGGCAGGAAATTGCAGGCGTTTGCAGGATATTTTCAGGTAAATGCAGGTAAAATGCAGCCCCTACAAATACCTGCATTTACCTGATTTTGTACTGCAAACGCCTGATTTTGTACTGCAAACGCCTGATTTTGTACTGCAAACGCCTGACTTTATACTGCAAACGCCTGACTTTAGGGCACACAAAAAATCAGCTAATTTTTTTGGTGGCGGCTTCGATCGACGGTGCGAGTGGCGAACAGATAAGTCTGCTGGCCGGCGATCAAGTTACCGCATCAAGCCGATCGCCTGGTTCATTCCGTGTCAGCACGAAGAAATAAAAAAACGGGGCAACGATCGGCACTCCGCTTGAACCGGGCAAGTTCTGCCTCGCCGACAACCGCCAGAACATCGGCGGTGGGTTGTGGGTTAAGCTAGGACACTTTTTGGCGACATCGAGGTGCAACACGCGCCATCGTGATATTGCTGGATTTTGCGTACTTGCAAAGGAATTTTTGACGGTTGTCCAAGTACCCCCAAATTCCACGCGACAGCATTAATGGAGTTCGATCGCACGCGCCAAGGCTTAGGCTCCAGTCTCGCCCGGAAAGTACCTTGCGTTTTGCACAGTTGAGCAAACAATGGGTCGGCGTCAAGTTTGTCAAAAACGAACGCCGCATCTTTTCCCCGCGCATCCCAAGTCCGGGACAATTCAAGCAACCTAAGCCCGTTTTTCGTTTTATAAACCTGAAAAGCCAGCCCCGAATACTTGGTGAATGCTTCAATCAAATTCACAGCCGATTTGATATCCCCGCCGAATCGCGATCGGCAACTCATGTCCTCCCCCTCGATGTCGATATCCACAAACATTACGGAAGGGGAATTAAGTACCAGAACCCCGTAAGAGTTTCGAGTTACGATACCCCCGCCAACACGCTGGATGATCGGCTCCATTAAAGTGTCATACTCCCCAGAGAACGTGACATTGTACCAGGTACTACCCATCCCAAAAATAACGCCCTCTACCACGAGATTTTCCTGTTCCGACAGGTACGGAAATCGTGAGAGCAAGTGCTTTTCCAGCAACGATAATTGCGGGTTCCACTTGATCACTGATTCAGGATTGAGATTCAAAACCACGCCCTCTACTACATCCTTAACTTGCTCAATCGCCCGTCGTTTATCGCGCTTGGACGGCAGAATATCGGGAACTCGACAGGCGGCCACCAATCTCCGATTTAAGACCGTTAATTCCTCCCGCAACTCCCCCACGTTGGGCAATTCCGTCTCGTACTCAGAAAGAGTTCTAAACACAGACACGGGAGATTCTAATTTTTCGAGTTTTTGGTTAGCGATTGCGATCGCCAGTTTTGCTTGCGAGATTTGATACGCACGATTGTTTGTGAGGCGGTCGGTTGCCAATTGGATCAAGGTTTTGCTTGCAAACAGGTAAGTGCGATGGAATTCGAGAAAAGTTTTCATGGGGTAACTCAAGTATTTGGGTAACGACGGGTGTGGGGAGTTCACCTAAAAGCCACAGTCAAGGGAATCTATCAAGCCTTCGCCGTGTTTTAGTTGCCACAATTCGCCTATCCGATCGCGCACAATTGCGTCCTCAGTCACTAGCCAAGCGTTTATGGTGGTGGCGTCGTATTTAGTCCCCGGCGCACCCCAGCCAAACATCTGTGTAATCAGGGTTTGTAACTGTTCCGGGAAGTATTCATCCCACCAAACTGTCGCAATTTCTCGCAATATTTCGGCATCGGCGGGGGCGATAATTTCTGGCTCTGGCACGGGTTGGAGGGGGTTTGGTTCTTGCGGATTGTCGCGAGCGGCCATCGGCTTCGCCGTCAGTTCCGAGAATATTGCTTGCTCCGAATCGGTCAAAGCGGCCCAAACTTTCTCGCGGTTGGCAGCTCCCCTGGTACAGACATCTTTAAGGATTGGCAGAATGTCTGCCGCTGCCCGTCGTGCAGATTCGGGGTCGGGTTCTGCCGTTGCTATCCGAATCATGTCCAGCAGGTTGAGTTCATCTTCGTTGAGTTCAGAGTGCGGGGTTTGACGGAGTTTGTGCGGGGTTTGTGCGGGGTTTGTTGCGGGGTTTAAATCTTCTACTGGTAAGGGTTCTGGTATTTTGACGGGGTTGACGGGGTTCAAACCTACTTTTTCTATTTCCACTGTTTCTGTTTCCTGGTTCGTCTTGTGGCTTTCCTCGTGTGATGCAGAAGTTTCGGTTTTATTTGGAATGTTTAAAGAGTCTAAACCCCGCAAATGGCTGTAATTCCCGTCTGGCAAGGATTCTGAACCCCGTCGTAACCCCGTCGTAACCCCGTCAAACCCCGCATCAAACCCCGCATCATTGGTAGGAGAATCTTGAGGGATAAGTGCCGAAAGTACATCAGAATGAGTGGGCGATGTTTCCCCTTCGGTGCGAAGTCTTAGTCCTTCAATCCAACTGCGACCACGGGAACGCTGCCACTTGACTCCAGTGAGTTCAAGGTAATCGTTGCAGAGCTCCGAGAGCATCTTTGGATACTTGATATGAGAAACTGCTTTGAGGTTGGAGTCGCACCAATTCTTGTAATGTTCGTAAATCTTGCCCGTAGGTGTCGAGGCAGTCGGGTCTACAATCAAGCAATCATCAAAGTGAGCTGCAACGCTGTTGGTTTGCAGCTTCATGTCCCATTCTTCGAGCTTGAATTCTGCAATCTGATTTTTGCCTACCCCTTGAATGCACTTGGTAACTGTGCTGTCAGAAAGGCTAAGAGCCACGGCAATGAGTTGAGAGATTTCTTCATCCATCTCCGCTTCAATGTTTGAGTTTCGCAACACCGTTGGTAAGGGATTGTCGAAGTGAATAAGACACAGACGGCGGTCTAAACCAGTTGTATCGCCTACGAAAATCGGGTTGTTACTTCCAATGATTAGTAAACCGTAGAAAAAAGCATCAGAGGCTGGTTTATACACTTCCCGGTAACTGACTGCATCGCCACCCGTCAAGGACAATATCGCATCTACACCCAAAGCAGTGCGCTCATCTGGACAGGCTACCAATTGCTTGTCGATAATACTGGCAATTGTTGAGCCGTCATCCATATTTTTGAGTTTGCATCCTTTCCAATTCTCTCGACCTACTATTTTTTGAAGTAGTCGAATAAATGTACCCTTTCCGCTCCCCGGCTTACCGATTAAGTGAACGAGCATCTGCAAGTCAAAAAATCGAAACTTAAGCAATCCGTTGATGATTGCCAACAGTTTGAGAATTTTCTTGCGGTTGCCCTGCATTGCCGTATTCATCCATCGGTAAACCTTCGGGCAGTTTAGTTTTAACGTCTCCAACACATCGCTGCTTGTACTGCCCGTGAGAGGCTTGTATTCATAAGGAAGGTGTGAAGTAAACCCCATACCCGGCAAGTGGTCTAAGCGTGTAAACCTGCTAGCATCGAGCACGTAATTATTGAAATTGATGTAACGCTTCCTGTCCCAAGTTTGCCAGCGAGCAACCCTCAGCCTTTTGGTTAAAAGTTTGAGTACGTCAGTTAAGTAGGCGTCCCCGCTGTAAGGAATATTTTTGGCATCAATTACGGTCATTAGTAGACTTTCAAAATTGCCTATTTCGATTTTCTCCCATTCCTTGCCAGTCCATATTCGCCAAGCTTTTTGTTCATTGTCAAATTTCCAGTGATGCCCGTATTCTTCGGCTATTTGCGCTGCTGTTTCGCGGGGGGTAGGAGGTTTTTTCTGGGTAGGCTTATCCCCTTCTTTTTCGTCGCCAAACAGCTTTGCTTTACCAAGAATCCTTCTGAATTCCTCAATTCCTTTGTGCTGAATAAAATCATCCATGCCTTTAAATTCTCCGTTCGGGCCTGCATCCCAAAAGCCTGTCACGGTGCGGACTGGTACACCGAATTTGGCTAATTGTTTGGCTAGTTTTCCTTCTGCTCTCCAGATGTTCGGGTTGCTAATGGCATCAGCGTCGAAGGCAATGATAAAGCCAAATCCGGCCTCTGCGAGCTTTCTCAGCGCGGGTACTAGAAATCGCTGATTTTCGGGGTCGCGGGCTTTGCCTGTCAGGCCTTGCTCTACTCCCAGCAAGGAAATTGTGGGGATGCCATTTGAGCACCCGGCAAGGGCTTTAAATACTCCCTCAGTAAGGAGAATATAAGGCACATCATTGATATAAAAAGCTTCTCGCTTTAGGGCTTCAATCTCCCAGTAGAGCGGGTTGTCGGGAGATGGGGGGAGGAGAGCGT
Source organism: Microcoleus sp. B4-C1 (assembly GCF_036705285.1). Taxonomy (NCBI): domain Bacteria; kingdom Bacillati; phylum Cyanobacteriota; class Cyanophyceae; order Oscillatoriales; family Microcoleaceae; genus Microcoleus; species Microcoleus sp. B4-C1. The sequence continues at coordinate 63,579 of NZ_JAUBUC010000035.1, forward strand.
CAAATTCTCCCTTTGGGGAAAGGTATTTCGGGGGTTCCTTTTTGCCTCGCTTCGGCTCCCGGATATCAGGCCGGAATTGTACCTGCCCGTTTTTCCCTATGAATAGGATGCCCGCTGATTTGACCGAATACCCCAAATAAAGCGAAGCTTGGGCGATGCTGGCACTGTGGCCGCAGGCGCGGGCCCAATCATTGAGTAAGTCTCTACCTGAGATGTGGGCTTCGTGGTCGGGGGTGAGGAATTTTTCGCCGATGCTACATAGAACTCCCCCTAGCTCCAAATTTTCTGGCTTTTGAGGGGGGGATACTGCTAGAATTGAGGCGGATTGGGCTGTTGCAATATCTGCGTTCGAGGGGGATAGGGAATTATTGGAATTTTTTACAGATTTGCTTGTATTTTTTTTAGAGTGTGGCACAATGAGTGTAGCTTTCACTGTTTGTTAGACATTGAAAGGTATATTCCTAGCTCTGGTTCTTGGCAAAGATTTCACAGAGTTAGGGTTGACTTGATACAAAAACAATAACTCAAGAGCGCCGAAGGTAAACTGCTGGAGGCGCTTTTGATTTGTCTTTTGACCACTAGACACTAGCTAGACATTAACTAGCATCCTTGGCGCTTCCCTTACGCTTGGCTTTGGTTTTAGCCGTAGCAGGGGGCTTTGTGGGGGCTGGTAACGAAGCGGGTTCATGCTCCTTCAGCCACTGCATTATCAGCTCTTCCAATACTTCAGACATATCCCGACTCTGTAAAGCGCACGCTGCCTTGAAACGCGCTCTCACCGACTCAGGGACGCGACTTCTAATGAATACAGGGGTTTCAGATTCAGGCACAGGCTAAGTCTCAGTTTTTTCCTCCTTATTGTCACATGGCTATAAACATTTTTGTCTGTGATGACTACTGTGCTATTACATTATTGTGCTATTGTGCTATAGTGTCACATATCGATAGAAATCGTTTCTATCGATAAAAGTCGTTTCTAAGACAAGTTGAACTATGGAACCCGAAACCGAGACGGTGATTGACGTTGAATCCGAACCAATCGATAGTTTTGATTCGCCAGAGGAGCCAGAGGATGAGGAAATTTGGTACTCTGCGGTGCAAATTCAAGGGCTACTGAAGCTGAGCAAAGCAGGACTGCAACAATCGATTTCTAAACTTCAGAGCATCTACGGCCTCGATATCGCAACCTTACGCCGTGGCGCTGCGCGGGCTACTCAATACTCTGAGCTTGCTCTCAAAGCTTGCAAATTATTGAATGCAGGAAAACTGAGTGAACTGCGGAAACTTGTAGAAGCTGCACCGACCGCGACCTCTTCCGCACCCAGTGGAGCATTAACAATCTCCGAATACACGCCTGCACTCGATCGGCGAATTGCGGAATTGAACCAAAATGCGACTTCTACTTCGGCATCTTTGAATCAAAATGTGCAGCAGCTTCTGGCTCAAATTGCTTCCGAAAACCAAGCCGCGCAACAACGCGACTCCGATTTGAATACAGCCGAAATCAACGCGGCTCAAAACCGTGGGGCTGCACGGGCGCTGGCCGTTTTTCAAGCCGAACAAAAAGCCCAAGCTGAAGTATTGGCTCAATTGCGGGCGATGAAACTGGGGGCGGAATCATGAGCTTCTACAAAGTTCAAGTCAAGCGCGAGTACAACGCACCGCGAGTGTTCAATGTAGTTGCCAACAAATCTCAGGACGCTGTTGTAAGTAGGTCGGCGAAAAAAAACAAAACTATGTTAAGATACATAAAGAAAGGTAGAAATTTAGTGAGGTAATTAATA
>NZ_JAUBUC010000036.1:0-26503 GCF_036705285.1 Microcoleus sp. B4-C1
GGGATTTTAAAATCCCAAAAGCCTTTCGACCCCAATTATTTGACTGCTACCCCTTGACAGGTCAAGACAGTATCTACAAAAATCGCGGTAGCTCGACCCGACATGATATTAACCTCAATTTGCTTTACGTACCCAGCCGTTAATAGTAAAGCGGCTATCAGCAAAAGCTTTTGAGGGACAGCTAACTCGCAAAACTTCGTGCATATAGCGACTCAGAAAAAATACTATGCTGTTATTGCGAGGTTCAACAGTTCTGAATGTCTTGTCTGCAACATAAAAATTGTTCTCGATTTTGCTGTCATAAATTTGCAACTCGCCACCGGAAAAAGCCTTGGGTTCTCGATAGAAATAGTAAACGTAAGTAAAAAATCGGCTGGCGGTATCTGGCGAGCCACTGTCGTTGTGAAGTTTATAAAAGTTGTTGTCATTGTGCATGGTTAACTGAGCTTCTATCTCACCAAGCGGAAATGAGGGAATATTTAATTTTTGCAGCACGTCGGGGAGAATTGCTTTGATGCGATTAACCATCAGTTCGGAAAATTCGGGGAACGAGTGGAGTACCATCGAACGGCGGTAATCTTCGGCATTGGTTGAGGTGCTGGTAGTCACAAATTGTGATTCTTTTGCTAAGACATATTTAATGAGTTTGTTTTTTTCAGCAGGTGTCAAAAAGTTGTCTATTTGGGCGTAGCGAGATATTAAGTCGTCATTTACCGGCGGCGCAGGGGCAGGAATTTCTGCGGGAATTTCTGCGGGAATTTCTACAGGAGTTGCAGGCTGCTGCGGTTGCAGTTGCTGCAAGTAAATTGGGGGTTCTGTGACTAATCCGACTAGGTGTTCGCCGGGAAAAGAAAGGGCGGAACGCCCGTCGTCTATGGGGATTTGAAATAAGGGCGAAAAACCGAGTGTTTGTTGAGTGCGATCGACTAATGTTTTGATCAGGCTGTGCAATAATGGTGTATCAGATTTGAGGGTGACGGTGCATTGATGTCCCCCGGTGAGCAGGATTTTGACTTTTATGTCTTGGGGTTTAATTTGTGGTTGAATTGTGCTAGTCATAATTTTTGAAGGACGCAACTGGGAATTTGGTACGACATAACAGTGTTGATTGGTGTCATAGCCTTCCCGATCCCCCCTAACCCCCCTTAAAAAGGGGGGGACAAGAGTGTAAAAGTTCCCCTTGTTAAGGGGGAGACAAGAGTGTCAAAGTCTCCCGTCTTAAGACGGGAAAGGATTCTTCTCAAAGTCCCCCTTCTTAAGGGGGATTTAGGGGGATCGAGACTTAGAGTAAAACCAGAGATACAAATAATTTCCGACTTAAGTTAAGACCAATAAACACTATTGTATCCCTACAATATGGCACACAATTGAAAATTGCTTTAGGTCTTATTCCTAATGCAAGAAGTGGCGGATATCAGTGAAAACCATTGTGATTCCGAGTTGGTTGGCCGCTTCAATGGAATCTCGATCGCGCATACTTCCTCCCGGTTGGACGATCGCAATTATTCCAGCCTCAGCCGCAGTTTTGACTGAATCATCGAAGGGGAAGAAACCGTCACTGGCCAAAATCGCTCCTTTGCTTTTGTCTCCTGCTTGTTCCAATGCTAGTTTAACCGAACCCACGCGATTCATTTGTCCGGCGCCGACACCGATTGTAGTGCGATCGCGCGTCACAACGATCGCATTTGATTTGACGTGTTTCGCTACTTTCCAAGCAAACAGCAATTCTTCCAACTCTGCAGCCGTCGGCTGTTTCTCAGTAACAACCCGCCATTTGCTAGTTTCTTCTACTACATTATCTGAGTCTTGCACCAGCAAACCGCCTGCAATGATTTTAACAGTTTGTGGCGGCCCTTGAGTCAAATCTGGCAAAATTAATACTCGAACTTTTGCCTTTTTCTTGATAATTTCTTCTGCCTCTGGTTCGCACCCCGGCGCGACAATACATTCTAAAAATGTTTGAGTTAACGCCGTTGCGGTAGCAGCATCAATCGGGCGATTGAGGGCGACAATTCCACCGAAAGCTGAGACTGAATCGGTGTCGAAGGCTTTTTGATACGCTTCAGAAATAGTTGTTCCCAAGGCTGTGCCGCAAGGATTTGTATGCTTCAGAATAGCGGCGGCAGGTGTGTCGGGGAATTCTACGATTAGCCGCCTTGCTGCTTCTAAATCTACTAAATTATTGTAGCTTAATTCTTTGCCTTGCAGGATGGTGCTAGTCGTCCAGCCTGTCGGTGTAGTTCCGCTTTGATACCAGGTGGCGGCTTGATGGGGATTTTCGCCGTAGCGGAGAGTTTGCAACTCTTTTCCTGATAAATTAAACTCGTCTGGTAGCGAAGATTTTTCAGCGGATTGGCTGCTGCTGAGATAAGTTGCGATCGCGCGATCGTAGTTGGCTGTATGTTTAAAGGTTTCTAGAGCGCATTTTTGCCGAAACTCTAAGGATGCTTCGCCACCATTTTCCCGCAGTTCTTTTAAATAAGTATTGTACTGTTCTGGGTCGCACAAAACTGTCAAATGAGCGTGGTTTTTGGCGGAAGCTCTCAACATGGCCGGCCCGCCGATATCTATCTGCTCAATGGCGTCGGCTAGAGTAACTCCTGGTTTAGAAATTGTCTCTTCAAATGGATACAGATTGACTACAACTAGATCGATCGCCCGAATTTGATTTGCGGTTAAATCTGCGAGGTCTTCCGGTACGTCGCGGCGTGCTAAAATGCCACCGTGGATTCGTGGGTGAAGTGTTTTGACTCGCCCTCCCAAAATTTCGGGGGAACCAGTATATTCTGCAACTTTGGTGACTGGGATGCCTGCTTCTTTGAGAGCCGTTGCTGTCCCGCCACTACTAATTATGTCAAATTCAAATTCTTCTACTAGACTGCGCGCTAAGTCGATTAGTCCGGTTTTATTGGATGTGCTCAGAAGTGCTAGACGTGCCATTGGTTTGAAGTTGCGATCGCAAAAATAGATAGGTTATATTCTATACCAAATCGGCCCGCAGGGAGATGATTTGGTCATGGCTAATTATGATTATTTTTAATAATCAAAGATGAGTTCGCTTATTTGTGACCATATTTTTTGTCAAATTTATATAATATTTTATACTGACCAGTGGTTTCTAGATATCTAGAACTTGCGCGTGGAACTGATTATTTTGTGAGTGCGAGGGGGATTGAAGCCATATCCAGCTTGCACAGTTCGTGTCGCTACGTAAGTGTCAATGTTGTTGAAATTACTTAATAAAACTTAATAGATAATTATAGGGCGATCGCTCTTGAATTTTAACGATGTTTTATGATGAATTCTAAAAGTAATGTGCTAGCATCGGGTGTAAATTGCTCTCTCCCTAAATTTCCCGAAAAATAGGGCGATCGCCACACATTAATCTAAACAATAATTTGGTAGGGTTAACATATGTTTTTTCAAGAAGCAGATCCAGAAAATAAGCTCAGTAATATTAGCAGGAATCATAAACAAACTGCTCCCAATCTGACTAATAGAACAGGCTACCAACAGATTTCAAAAAAAAGAATCCAGAATTCACCAGAGACCAATATTTCCGAAGCTTATAGTGTTAGTTTGTGCGAATTGCAGCAGATGGAGCGAGCAATGGAACAGCTAAAGCAGGATTTGAAAGCTAGCGAATCTCGGTTTAGGAATGTGATAGAAAAAAATGCCGACGGCATCGCAATCGTTAACAAGCGAGGACTTGTCTGTTTTGCCAACCAGTCAGCAGAAGCGCTGTTTAACTGCACGGCACAGGAACTTTTAGGTCAAGCATTTTTTGGCAATTTAGTAGTAGAAGTTTCAGCTTGCGACCTGGAGATGGCGACGGATATTATTCCCCAAGTTGGAAAAACAGAAGCACCAGGAACTCGCGTCGTGCAAACAGAAGTTGAAGCTATTCGCAAGCAAAAAGCAAATGCTGTAGTAGAAATGCGGGTGGTGGAAACGGAATGGGATGGAGAAATGGCTTATTTAGCTACGCTACGGGACATTACCGATCGCAAGCGCGCAGAAGAAATGCTTTGGTTGTACGATCGAGCTATCGCAGCTACTAGCACCGGAGTTACGATTTCTGACGCCACTGACCCCGAAAATCCAATTATTTATTGCAATCCAGCATTTGAAAGCATGACAGGTTATCGGCGGCAGGAAATTATCGGAAAAAACGGCCGATTTTTGCACGGAAGCGATACGGATCCGGCGGCAGTAGAAATAATTCGCCAAGCCTTGCAAGCAGAAAGCGAATGCAAGGTAATATTAAAGAATTACCGCAAAGACGGAACCGCTTTCTGGAATTGTTTCTCCATATCTCCCGTGCGCGATCGAATGGGCCAATTAACTCATTTTATTGGCGTACAGAGAGACATCACTGAGCGCAAACAAGCCGAAGAAGCCTTGCATAATTCCGAAGCACAAAGCCGAGAACAAGCAGCTCAACTAGCAGCCACACTGGAGCAACTCAAAGCCACTAATTCCCAATTAGTTCAAAGCGAAAAAATGTCTAGTTTGGGATTGCTACTTGCGGGCGTCGCTCACGAAATTAACAACCCAGTCAGCTTCATTTACGGCAATCTCGCTCATCTGACAAATTATACTCAAGACTTGTTTGATCACCTCGAACTCTATCAACAGCACTATCCTAATCCAGTCGCGGAAATTCAAGAGGAAAGAGAAAAAAATGATCTCGATTTTTTAGCTGAAGATTTACCTAAAATACTATCTTCAATGAGCGTTGGTGTCGATCGCATTTGCCAGATTGTGCAGTCGCTGCGGAACTTTTCGCGGCATGACGATTCACAGATGAAACCCGTTAACCTCCACGAAGGTATCGACAGCACGCTGTTAATTCTCAATCACCGTTTGAAAGGGAACGGAGAAAAGCAGCCAATTCAAATTGTAAAACACTACGGAAAATTGCCGACCGTTGAGTGTTTTGCTGGGCCGATCAATCAAGTTTTTATGAATATCCTCAGCAATGCGATCGATGCTTTAGAAGATGCGAACAGTAGGCAAAATTGTCGAGAAATGCTAGAAAATCCCAGCCAGATTATGATTGGTACGGAAGTTGTCGGCAATTTTGTAGAAATTAAAATTGCCGACAACGGGCCGGGAATAACTGAGGAAATCAAACAGCAGATATTCGATACATTTTTTACTACCAAGCCCATTGGCAAAGGCACGGGAATGGGTTTGTCAATTAGCTATCAAATTATTGTAGAAAAACACAAAGGCGAATTATCTTGTAATTCGGAATTGGGGAAGGGCACGGAATTTATTATCAGAATTCCGATCGCACATTAGCGCGGAATGTGCAATCTGCACCTTACCAACTTGATATATAGGCAAGCAAGCGAGCGGGATGCTCGCACTCCTACAAAACGAGAAAAATCGTTTTTTCTCGTTCCCAGACTCTGGCTGGGAACGCATACTTAAAGGCTCTGCCTCCCCATTCTAGAAACAATTTCAGGGTGTTTTTCTGCTCACTTTACCCGCATAAATAGGGAATTAAAAAACCTCCGCACCCTCCAACTTCTTAAAAGTTTCAACCTTAGCCCTCGCCGCTTCGCCGCAAGTCTTCGGCGTCGGAAACATCTTCCCAGGATTCGCCAAACCTTTCGGATTAAACACCTGACGCACCCACTGCATCGTCTCCAAATCTACCTCCGAAAACATATCCGGCATAAAACACTTCTTGTCAGCACCGATGCCGTGTTCCCCCGAAAGACTTCCCCCAACTTTCACACAAAGCCTGAGAATTTCCCCCCCCAATTCTTCCACTTTTTCCAGCGCACCTTTTACCGAGTTATCGTACAGAATCAGCGGGTGCAAATTCCCATCTCCCGCGTGAAATACATTGGCAATTCGATAACCGTATTTCTCGCTCAAGCCCTCAATTTCTTTCAAAACATAAGCCATTTGCGTTCGTGGAATTACGCCGTCTTGCACGTAATAATCCGGGCTGAGATGACCCGCCGCCGCAAAAGCAGCTTTCCGCCCTTTCCAAATTTTTAGGCGCGTTTCCGGGTCAGTTGCCGTGGTGATATTTCGCGCTCCGTTATGCTTGCAAATATCAGCAATCCGCTGTTTGTTTGTGGCAACTTCCACTTCTAAACCGTCGATTTCTACCAGGAGAATTGCCGCCGCATCGCGGGGATAACATCCAGTTGCCACCACATCTTCCACAGCATTGATGCTGATGTTATCCATGATTTCCATGCCGCCGGGAATAATGCCAGCGCTGATAATATCGGAAACTGATTCGCCCGCTGCTTCTATACTGGAAAAATCCGCTAGGAGAACGCAAATTGATTCCGGCGCTTTGAGAATTCGCAAAGTAACTTCTGTGGCGATTCCTAAAGTGCCTTCGGAACCGACAAATACACCAGTTAAATCGTAACCGGGCATTTCGGGAATTTCGCCACCGACATCGACAATAGAACCGTCGGGAAGTACCAATTTTAATCCTAAAACGTGATTCGTTGTGACTCCGTATTTGAGGCAGTGAACGCCACCAGAATTTTCGGCAACGTTGCCGCCAATCGAACAAATAATTTGACTGGAAGGATCGGGCGCGTAGTAGAAACCGGCGCCGCTAACTGCTTGCGTTACCCAGTTATTAATTACTCCCGGTTGCACGACTACTTGCTGATTTTCTAAGTCTACTTTTAGGATTTTTCGCATCAGGGCAGTGACAATCAGCACGCAGTTTTCTACAGGCAAAGCGCCGCCGGAAAGGCCGGTTCCTGCGCCTCTAGCCACCCAGGGAATTGAGTTGCGATCGCATATTTTGACCAATTGCGCCACTTCCTCCGTAGTTCGAGGCAATACCACCACGGCGGGGCGCTGGCGGTAGCTGGCGAGTCCGTCGCACTCATAGACAATCAATTCTTCGCGACGCTGCACTACGCCATTTTTGCCGACTACAGCCTCGAATTCTTTAATAACGGGTTTCCAGTTGCGTTCTGTTTCTACGGCTATCATTAGTGATTTTTATTAGGGAACTATCAATAATATTGTTGCAAATTTTACTAAGTTTAGCCAATTATTTTTCTAAGGGTTGCAATATTGACACAGGGAAGGATCGGCAGTCTCTCGACCGTCGGGAAATAGTTTTTCTTTAGTATAACCGCAGTTTTTGCATTTATAGATTGCCGATCGCGCTAGCTGAGTCGGAAAATAGCAAAGTTCGCAGGGCAATCCGATTTTCGTCTCAGCTATATCGAATCCCGGCCAAGCGCACTCCGGGCAGAATTGCTTGAATTTTTTAACTAAATCGAGAGTTGCATTTTCGATGTTTTTCATCCGAGTTGGATTGTACATCGCCCGCATATCTGTTTCGATGTGAACTCGACCGGTTGACGATTTTTTTAAGCCTGCTGTCACAGCATCAAAAAGTTGTTTTTCTGTCCTAATGCCCTTGAGAATTTCGCCGTTACCGATGGCAGCGTCGCCAACTATAACCACCAGTGCGTGTTCGGGAAATCCAGCTTTTTTCGCAAAATCCTCTGCTTCTTTTATACTGGAAACTAACTGGTGACTGTAGTTAGTTTCAACGGAGAAAGAGTCCCCAATTAATTCTAAATTGTTGGCTCGATCTAATAAAATTACGATTTCTCTGTTCGCTGGCAGATACGGCATCATTGGATGAGGGCCGAAAGTACCTTCGCTGGCAAAGGCAAGAGTTTCGCCCGCAATTTCTAGGGCTTTTTGTGCTTTCTGGCGTGCTGCTTCTATTTGTGTTCCTAAGCGTTTAACTTCTCTGGTGAAGGTGCCGAAACTGTCTGTGTCAAGTGCCGCAGGTACTAGGATATTTACGCCTAATTCTCGTTCCAAAACGGGAGCCATCACCCGTTCTTTTTGGTGCATGGTAGCAAGAACTGCAGTGCGATCGCTCAATAATTGATTGGGATTCACAGGCTCAGAAATATTAGACATACAGCAGCATTATTTTAGGAAAAAAAACTCACATACACCCTTTCCACCGCCCCACAACCGATAGAAACCCTGACTTAACTTCCGAATATAAATTTTAGAACTCAGTTAAATATCCGTGATATTCACCTGTGGACTTAATTTAAAATTCTCCAATCGTCAATCTAAAATCTAAAATCTAAAATCTAAAATCGTATTAGTTGCCTCCAGTCACTCCCCCAGCTTGACCTCTGAGTACAAAAATTACTCCCGTCATAATTAGCGCCACGCCTACCAACCGCAGCGGCGGCAAAGGCTCGTGAAATATCAGTTTGCCACCTAAAACAGTAAATAGGTAACTAATTGACAGTAAAGGCGAGACTATGCTAAGGTTTGCCCGCGACAAAACTACAATAAAGCCGATCGAAGAAATTGCATACAAAGAAAGACCAGTTACTATCAACGGCTGAGTAGCCATTGCTATAATTTTTTCTATTAAATTAGCAGCGCCAATGGGCCCTAATATTTTAGCTCCTGCCTTCAGACTAAATTGACCTGCGACGCCGCACAATATTGCAGCAAGCAATAACAAAAACACGCTTCTATTCATAAATTTACTAACCTATAGTACAATCAAAAATTGCCGTTCCCAAAAACCTGAAAAACTTTAATTAAGTTTGGCTAGGTTTTATTCACCACTAATATTTTAAGCAGAGATACGGGAAAATCAAGTATGGTCGATCGCGATCGAGAGTGGAACAAATATATGGCAGAGCAGACCAACCCAAGCGGAGAATATACTCTAGAACTATCGATAGTCATGCCTTGTCTGAACGAAGCAGAAACTTTAGAAATCTGCATCGAGAAGGCACAGAAGTCCCTGCGCGAACTTGATATTGCCGGCGAGGTAATCATAGCAGACAACGGCAGCACTGACGGTTCTCAAGCTATCGCTACCAGAATGGGAGCGAGAGTCGTGCCCGTAGCAGCCAAAGGCTACGGCAGCGCCCTCATGGGAGGCATCATCGCAGCGCGCGGAGTTTATATTATCATGGGCGATGCTGACGACAGCTACAATTTTTCCAACCTCGGCTTTTTTGTCAACAAATTGCGAGAAGGTTTCGACTTAGTAATGGGAAACCGCTTTCAAGGGGGCATCAAACCGGGTGCAATGCCGCCGCTGCACAAATATTTAGGAAATCCGGTGCTGACATGGGTTGGGCGGCTATTCTTTGCAAGTCCCGTCGGCGATTTTCACTGCGGACTCAGGGGTTTTAGGAGAGACTCAATTTTGAAACTCGACTTGCAAACAACGGGGATGGAATTTGCTAGCGAAATGGTGGTCAAGGCCTCTGTATACAAGCTGCGGATAACTGAAATCCCAACCGTACTTTCTCCCGACGGCCGCAGCCGTCCGCCGCACTTGCGAACTTGGCGAGATGGCTGGCGGCACCTCCGCTTTTTGCTGCTTTACAGTCCTCGGTGGCTGTTTTTGTATCCGGGTACTGCGCTGATGATTTGGGGTCTAATTGTTAGCATTTGGCTGTTGCCCGGTACTCAAAAGATTGGTAGTATCAGCTTTGATGTACACACGCTGCTTTATGGTGCGATCGCAATTATCATCGGTTTTCAAGCAGTAACTTTCGCTTTTTTCACCAAAATTTTCGCCATCAGCGAGAAATTCCTGCCCGAAGACCCTAAACTCAACAAAATATTTCGCTATTTCACCCTAGAGACAGGATTGATTGTCGGAGTCACGCTGATTTTAATCGGAATAGTTGGCTCGTTCTTGTCATTAACTATCTGGAGCGAAACGGCTTTCGGGACTCTCGACCCTTCTAAAACTCTGCGTTTGGTTATTCCCTCGCTCACTTGCCTGACTGTCGGTTTGCAGATGGTTTTGTCAAGCTTTTTTCTCAGCGTGCTGAGCTTGAAGCGTAGGTGATAACATTAAAGTTACTGCCAACATTCCTCAAAACTAAATCGCAATGCAGGGGAAGCTCAGGGCGATCGGAATGCAGGCAATATGGGGGCGATCGCACATTTATTCACTGCTTTTTACGTGATGTTCAACATAAGAACGCAGCACAGCGTTCATTAGAGATTGATAGCCTTTTCCTTGGCTTTTAAACCAATCTAATACATCGCTATCAACTCTTAAAGAAATAGCTTGTTTTGTCAGTGGTGTTACGAGTTTTGCTTTTTCCCAAAAATTCGCATCTAATTCAGGAATATCAGAGGTATCGATTGCAGATTCTGGAATATTCTCTAATTCTTCAAGTCGTTTGCGCGAGATAGTCATAGTAGGTATTTTTTTCTTGACGAGTGGCTTTTCTTGCAGAGATGATGCGGATAGCTCCATTTCTTTCAGTATGCGCTACGGTGACGATAACGACACCTTGTATGGCACCAATACTGATTTCTCGGATTTCTCCGTAGTCAAAACGCTCATCAATGGCATTAAAAACGATTCCGTCAAAGATTTCTTGAGCTTCTTCAAAGCTAATGCCATGTTTTTTGAGGTTTTGGGCGTTTTTATTTTCATCCCATTCAAACTGCATGATTGTGTATATACAAAACGTATATACTTATAAGATAGCATAACCGGATCGCGCTTTGGGAAGATAAGGGCGATCGCACTTCCTTCGATCCTAAATTGCTATAATGACAATCAGCTAAAAAGTCTCCACATAAGGCCTATGTCTACTTATAGCGAGGTACTGAGTCAGGTTCTAAGACTTGCACCAGATGAGCAACTGCGACTCATCTCTAAATTATTAGTATATGTTCGTCACCGGGTTCAGGCTAAACCTAGGCGGAGCATTTTAGAATTAGAAGGGTTGGGTGAAGAAATTTGGAATGGAATTGATGCTCAAGAGTATGTGAATCAGGAACGAGATTCATGGAATGGATAGCTCAGTTACAGATACAACCGTACTAAAGTTGCTATTATTTATTGATAATCCTACAGACTAGGAGATTAAGATGCAAGTCAAAGACATGACAGTTGACCAATTGCGGGACTTAATTCGGCATACCGTGGAACAGTGTTTAGAAGAATATTTGGGCGATCCTGATGCAGGTTTAGAAGTTAAGGAAGAAGTCAAGCTGAAATTGTTAGAGTCAATGAAGCGCAAACAAGCAGGAGAAAGTAGCGTCGAACCTGGGGAAGTTTCTCAAAAACTCGGCATTAAATCGTAATGAGCTATTCGGTTGAGTTGACAGCAGAAGCTCTGGTTAACCAAGAAAGATTGACCCTGGCTGTGCAGGAGCGTATAGGTAATAAAATCAATTGGTTGGCTGAAAATTTTGAACAAATTACTCCTATGCCGTTGTCGGCTAATCTGGCAGTTTTCTTTAAGTTAAGAGTGGGTGATTATCGGGTAATTTATTCTTTTGATGATGATTTAAATGTGATTACTATTCACCAGATTGGACACAGGAGAGAAATTTATGATTAACTGAAGTGCGATCGCGCTTTGGGAAAATTAAGGGCGATCGTATTTCCCCGAATCCAGAATTGAGATATAATAAATAACAAGCAAAAAAATCAACGAAATTTAGTGTAAGTTAAGATAGCTTATGTGGACTATTGAACAGATAGAAAATGCGATTCTCCAACTTCCGCCCAACAAGATTGGAGAGTTGTTAGAGTGGTTTCTAAAGTTGGATTACCAACGATGGGATGTTCAGTTAGAGAAAGATATTGCTGAGGGGAAACTGGATGCTTTAGCAGCCGAGGCGAACGCAGATTGTGAGAGTGGTAATTATCGAGCGATTTAATGCACTATACGAAGGAGAAAGTTTTGGGATTGTTACAATGCTTTGCCATCAAATGTACAAGCTACAGCAGATCAGTGTTATGAGTTGCTGAAGGCAGATCCGTCTCATCCTTCTCTGCATTTTAAGAAGGTTGGTAAGTATTTGTATTTAAGGGCCGGACAAGCTTATCGGGCGTTGGGTATTGAAATTAAAACAGGTATTTTTTGGTTTTGGATTGGTACTCACGCAGAGTACGATCGGCTGATTGGTAAATAAGGGCGCTGGTAAAAAATCCAGGTTGCGATCGCCTACCTGATGACTTAAAATAGAAGAGACATATAGCTCTGTGGTCAAAATGGACAGAATCTCCGTCAACCCTCAAATTCACTTCGGTAAGCCTTGCATAATGGGTACGCGCATTACTGTACAGAGCGTTCTCGAATTACTAAATGAAGGGCTTTCTTTTGGAGAAATTATCCGAGACTACTATCCAGATTTGGAAATGGATGATATTCGAGCGTGTTTGCGTTATGCGATCGCACTGGTGGCGGCTGAAGATGTGCATTTGGCCTTAGCTTAAATTATGAAATTTCTGATTGATCAAGATGTATATGCTGTCACCACAAAGTTTTTGATTGATGCAGGACATGATGTAATTGTTGTCGCTCAAATGGGTTTAACGCAAGCAAGTGATGAAGAAATACTGAGAGTAGCCCAAGCAGAAAATCGCATCCTGGTTACGCGAGACAGAGATTACGGAAATCTTGTTTTTGTGAGGGCGATCGGAACAGGTGTGATTTACCTTCGAGTCTTACCTAAAATGGTGAATGAAGTTCACAAGGAACTAGCAGGAGTTATAGAAAATTACTCTGAAGCAGAACTAAAAGGGGCATTTGTGGTTGTAGAACCCGATGGACATCGGTTTAGAAAACCGCTTATATAGGGTGTTAATTAGTTTGGTGTTGGAAAGCAAAGGGCGATCGTACTTTAGGAAGAAAAGGGCGATCGCGCTTTAGGAAGATAAGGGCGATCGCCTGTGATTCTATTTCAACTACGCAAACATCAAGCGACCTTTCGGTTGAGGAATAGGGCGACCCAGTGCGTTAGCCGTTTCTATCCACTCCTGCATCATAATTTCTAGATTTTGCAGTGCTTCTTGATAATTTTCCCCATCCGCAGCACATCCCGGCAATTCTGGTACTTCTGCAATAAATGCCTGGTCTTCCTCACTCCAGTAAATGATGACTTCGTACTTCATTAGGGAATTTCACCTTACTCAAAAAGGTCGCTAGGGTTCCTGTCCTAATTCTTTGCAAAACTCTAGATAATCATCGATGGAGTTGTGGAATTCTTGGCGAGCTTCTTCAATAGTTTGTGCCTTAAAAGTCACTACGTCATTAATATCGAGGACTCGCCCGAAAATAATTTCCGCTTCTAAATCTACTTCAATGCTAGCACTGTAACCTTTGTAAGTCATCATGGTTGTAATACTTCTTCCTTTTAACAAAACTCTAAATAATCATTCCTAATCACTGACATATTCGATACTCCAATCGTCTTCTGAGATCCCAACTGCTTCTAGAAAACGACGACAAAATTTTCTATGATCCTTCGCAGGTTTGTGTAAATTAACCCAATATCCATTTGTTAACTTCTGCCATTCATTTCCATCACTATTTTTATCCGGGCGATTCTCTTGGAAATGAGGTTTAAGTAAATTTCTAGCCTTTTCAAAGCGATCCGATCTATTTTTAATCACCCACTCACAGCATTGAATTGTAACTTGTCGCCAGGTTTGCTTAGGAAGTGGAATTTCGTCACCACAGATTTTAATCAAGCTTGGCTTACCGGATGTGCGAGTAGGAAATACTTCATGTTCTCCAAGAGATGGCCAAATTTCGATAAACTTAATGCTGAGAAAATTAGCTCGTTCGAGAATAGCTTTTTCATCCCATCGGTTAATAATTTGAGAAAAATAGTCACTATTAATTCGCAAAGCGTGTTCAGCCAGTTTTTGCTTTTTCACCAGAAATGATGAATTAGAAAGTTGTGAATTCCACTCAGGAGTAACTAAAGTTAAATTCCCCAAGGTATGTAAATAATCTCGGTAGATTTGTTGAAATTCACCTCCAAGTTCATTCTCCCAATCTTCGCTTGACGTTTGTGGCAAAATATGCTCAATAGTTGATTTTTGATCAAGGACAGTAAACCCACCTTTTCCCTTAGACAAGTGGCGATTAATTGTTTCTATAACAAGACATATTTTGTGAGTGTTTTTCTCATAAAGTTGACGGCTTTTAATTGATTGTCTAACATCATTATCATTAGGATATTGCTTGGCAATCAAAACTTTTTGCAAAGCTTCTGGCAAAGTGATTTCTTCATCTTCATTTTTCATTGCTTCTACATCTTTCCAAATGGAGGGGAACATTTTATTAAGATAGTTTGTTTGTTTTCCACAAATATACCGACGAACCAAATAATTTTCTAGTGATTTTAAGCATTCGATAAACTCCTCACGATCAATCTTTTGAGATTTATACTCATTATAGAGCGTTAATAAAAACGGATAAGCAGTAGAAAGGTCGAAAGTATTGAGGCGCAATAATACTATTTTAATATTTTCGTTGTCTTCATTGTCAGGTCGCAGTAGTTTGTCATAATATTCAGCAAATTTTAGGAGATTAGCAATTTCTAGGACAAATGCTTGGTCATCTAATTTTTTACAATAATCACGAAATCGTGCATAAATATGGGATTCGGCACAAAGATTTCTCGTTTCCATTGCTAAATAATGCCGAAGAAAAGCCGTTAATTCACCCATCCCTGATTTCCCAACTATTCGTTTTTCTTGCAATAATCCCTCAATTTTTTCCCAATATTTAGTAAAAGCATTTTCTTGCTGAGATGTTGGTAACATCATCGCCATATAGTTGCGGACTAAATCTGCCTGAGTTAACGGTTTGCCTTTGGCATTCAGACTTTCAAAAATATGATAAGGATTTTCATCTTTATTAAGTTCTATGAAAACAAGTTGAAAACAGTTCTGTAATACTGTAAAAAACTTACCAATATCTAGTTCACCTTCTTTAACTTTAGATTCGATTTCGGGAAGAAAATAATTATAAGCTTTAGGTATGCCAGATTCAGTAAATTGCTTATAATTTCCTTCTAAAATAATCGCTTGATAAGCTTGGCGATCGCCATATTTATTGGTTGGTAAAAGTTTAAAATAAACATCACCTTCGCCTTCTTCATCTGAATTGACTACAAATTTATTGATTTTCTTAGCAAGCTTTTGATCGGTGGGCTTGATAATATCCCGCAAAACAAGAAATAGTAAGGATAAGGTTGTCAAACGTTGCTGGCCATCAACCAAGTTAAAAGCTGTCATTATGCCGCGTGTTCCATCATTGATGACTACCAGAGATCCTATAAAATGTTCTGGTTCTTTTTCGGGATCGTATTCATCATAAATTGCGATCGCATCCTTTAATAACACTTCCCATTCAGTTTTTTCCCAACTATATTGGCGTTGAAAGTGGGGCATAACATAATGAATTTCACCACCGGAACTGAAAACTTTGGCAATTTTCCAACTATCTGCTTTCATTGCCAATCACTCCAAATATATCTAAAGATTTGTTCGTCACTTAAGCCACAGGTATCGCTACCAAGTGGAATATTCTAATCATAGTCAAGAGGCAGGCCCAAAAGCCTGCCCCAAACTATCCTACTCTACCCCCTCAATCCGGTCTTCCACCTCCTGATAAAGTTCACGCAGACGATCCAAATTGTTCTCCGAAGTCTCCCAATAACCCCGGCCATTCACCTCAAGCAAAGTGCTGACAATCTTGCGGAAAGAATGAGGATTTAAGTTAAGCAAACGCTTCTGCATCTCCTCATCTTGGATAAACGTAGTGTTGACATCCTCATACACCCAATTATCCACAGCGCCCGCCGTCGCACTCCATCCAGTTGTATTCACCAGACGCTTAGAAATCTCCCGCACGCCTTCATAGCCGTGCGACAACATCCCCTCGTACCACTTCGGATTCAGCAGCTTAGTCCGCGAATCTAAACGCACGGTTTCTGATAGCGTCCGCACCTGCGCGTTGGCTGTGGTGGTATCAGCAACAAAGGATGCTGGTTTCTTCCCATCTGCGCGCAAACTGCCGATCAATTTAGTCGGATCAGAGTCGAAATAGTGCGACACGTCGGTTAGGGAAATCTCGGCAGAATCTAAGTTTTGGAAGGTGACTTCAGCAGTTTTCAAGGATGATTCAAAAATCTGCCGATCTTGTTCCATTGTTCCCGGATTGTCGGAAGAAAAGGCGAAGGATTTGCGAGTTAAGTACATTTCCTGCAACTCGGCTTCGCTTTCCCAAGTGCTGTTTTCCACCGCCAAGTTGACGTTAGATGAATAGGAACCAGAAGCATTGGAAAATACGCGGGTTGCTGCTTGTCGCAGGTTAATTCCCATTTCTTCCGCTTGCTTCAGGGCGTGTTTGCGAACGAAGTTCATCTCTAACGGTTCGTCGGCTTCCGCTGCCATTTTCACGGCTTTATCTAACAAATTCATTTGGTTGATGAACAAGTCGCGGAATACGCCGGAACAGTTAATTACTACGTCGATCCGAGGGCGTCCCAACTCTTCTAAAGAAAGCAATTCGAGTTTGTTTACCCGGCCCAATGCGTCGGGTACTGGCTTCACTCCCACCATCCACATTACTTGGGCGAGGGATTCGCCGTATGTCTTGATGTTGTCGGTTCCCCACAACACAACGGCGATCGTCTCTGGGTAATTTCCGCCGTTATCAACGCGCTGTCTTTCTAACAGCCGATCGACTACAACCTTAGCAGACTTAATCGCCCCTGTGGTGGGGATTGACTGCGGGTCCAAAGCGTGCATATTCTTCCCAGTCGGCAAAACATCCGGGTTGCGAATCGGATCGCCGCCTGGGCCAGGGATAATGTATTCGCCTTCTAGGGCGCGCAACAAAGCGCCTAATTCGTTATCGGCACAAACTTGCTGCAAGCAGAATTCCAGATACTCAAACAGCGGTTTAATCAGTTCTGGATCGACCTTTTTATAACCGGCGGCGTGCAGCGCATCAATCCAAGGTGTTTTCTTGCCCATGTTGAAGAAATTCAACTTAGAAACCAGGGAAACTCTACCCTCAGCATCGGTTTGTTCCTTCACCAAAGCGCTAACAGCATCGCGACAGGCTAAGGTGATGTTTTGCAACAATTCAACATCTGCTAAAATGCCTTTGTCGTTGTTGGTGTAGATATCGTCAATATTCCGATCGAGACTTTGAGCAATAATCCGCGACAAACTGATTAATCCGTCTTCTTCCCGGTCTAAATTGGCAATGTTAACCAAAGTTGCGATCGCCTCTTCAGCAGTCGGTGGCTTACCGATCACGTGCAAACCGCAAGGTAACAACCGCGACTCAATCTCCATCAACTTGCGGTAAACCAAGCCAACTAAATTATCCCGTTCCTCGGCAGTCATATCCGCAGCAACCCCTCGTTCTTGTTCGGGAGGTAACGCGATATCCTTATCCAAATTCACCAAACGGCATTTTTCGACGATCGCATCCACAATCGGCACACCGCGCCCAGTCTCTTTCAAAGTTTGATAAGAAGCAATTAACTCGCTGAGTTCCTGCAAACCTTTGTACAACCCAGCATTTTCAGCCGGAGGAGTCAGATAACTGATTGTTTCAGCATAACTGCGGCGCTTAGCAATTGTTGCCTCACTCGGATTATTAGCAGCGTAATAATAGAGGTTAGGAATCTTGCCGATCAAACTGTCAGGATAACAATCGACAGACATTCCCATCTGCTTACCGGGCATGAATTCTAGCGAACCATGAGTGCCAAAGTGCAGCACCGCATCCGCACCCCAAATGCGCTCCAAATATGTATAGTAAGCAGCAAAACCGTGGTGCGGGCTAGCAGAACGAGAGAATAACAACCGCATCGGATCGCCTTCGTATCCAAAAGTAGGTTGCACTCCGATAAACACATTGCCAAAATGTTTGCCAAAAATCAGCAAATTTTGTCCGTCGCTGTTCAAATGTCCCGGAGGCGGCCCCCAATTTTCTTGCAACCGTTCCGAGTAAGGAGTGAATTCTTCGTATTCAGCTACGGACATCCGGTAAGCAATATTTAATTCGGGACTTTGGTATTGGGCTGTTGCGTCGTGGATGACTTCTTGCATCAGTTTCTCGGCGGAATCCGGCAATTCTGGCAAGTCGTAACCGTTACCTTTTAAGGCTTTCAATACTTCGTAAATCGAGCCGAAAACGTCCAAGTAAGCGGCTGTTCCGACGTTGCCTTTGTCTGGCGGAAAACTGAAAACTGTGATCGCAACTTTTTTATCTAATTTTGGTTTGCGGCGCAGCATTGCCCATTTCATGGCGCGCTGGGAAATGGCTTCGATTCTATCTTGCAGGGCGATCGCCTTGCCAGTTGCGCCATCGCGTCCCGACACAATAATCGGTTCGATCGCACCATCCAACTCAGGAATCGCAACTTGCAGGGCAACTTGAATCGGGTGCAAGCCTAAATCGCTATCTTCCCATTCTTCTGTCGTTTGGAAAACCAGCGGCAAAGCCACCATGTAAGGGCAGTTTAGCTTTTTCAAAGTCTCGATCGCCTTCGGGTGATCTTGTTTCGCCGGGCCGCCCACCAAAGCAAAACCAGTCAGAGAAACCACCGCATCAACAATCGGCAGAGGTGTCACACCTTTTGCCCCGACTTCCAAGAAAAAAGTTTCCACTGGTTTCGAGAAGTCCAAACCGCCGGCAAAAATCGGTACAACTCGCGCCCCCATTGCCTCCAATTCCTGCACCATTGCTACATAGTGCGCGTCATCTCCGGTGACTAAGTGAGTGCGTTGCAACACTAAACCAATGCAAGGTGCGAGGGGATCTTTGAGATCCGCAGAAATATCTGTACGGGCATTAAACCAGGTCAGATATGCTTTTACATCTTCAAACATCGACGATGCCAAAGGATGCCAAATTCCCATGTCTGGGTAGACAACAGGTTCTTGGAAAGTAGGCTGTGACTGGCCTTTGAAGACATATTTATGTGACAGCATCAGCAAGAAGTTTTCCAAGTTTTCTTGGGAACCCCCCAGCCAATACTGGAAACTCAGCATGAAGTTGCGGGCATCTTGGGCTTTGTCGATGGGCAAATATTTCAGCACTTTCGGCAAAGTTTGCAGCAGTTTCAGCATTCCGTCTTGGAAGGAACTCCCGGATTTTTCCTTCCGTTTTTTCATGAATTCGCCGATCGCACTTTTGCTTTGTCCCAACTGTGCCATCGAGAAACTGCCCATTTTATTGAGGCGCATCACCCCTGGCATTGACGGGAAGACGACGGCGACATCCAAGCTGTCGCGCAGCGGTTCCACTGCCGCTACCACTTTTTCTGCCAAATCTTCGATGAAAATTAGAGAAGCAATAAATACATTGGCATCCGCCACATCCCGCTTGAAGGCTTCGTAATTTTCCGGGCTGCGAAGTTCCTCGATCAGGTAGCCGCTGATTTCTATTGCCAAATTCGGATTTTTCTGGTTTATCGATCGAACCGCTGCCGACAGGGCGCTTTGATACTGCGGTTCCAGTACGACATAGACCACCTTCATGAGCGATCGCCCCTGCAAGTTTTCCGGCACGACGTGGCGAATGGTGGGCTTGACGTGAGTGAACATCCGGTTAGGCTCCTTTAAGATGCTGTTTTCGGGAATCGGGAATTTTTTTATCCCATAAGCATTTTTACCAGAAAACGCTTGCCATTAGGCGATTTGAGCCTGCACATGACACAATTCGACAAATTTAGGTCAACTTTTCGTTACATTTTTTTATAAATTCCTTGAGCAAATACTCCAATTTTTATTTACAAAAATTTACTTGACTTTATTGAAAATATGTGTATACGATTAATTATTAGGATAAAAATAATTTAAAATTAACAAAAAATTGAGAAAAAAATCCTGAAAAAAGTTCCCACTTTTGTAGAATTGATCACACTTGCGATAGAGCAATTAACTGAGGGGAAAAAGGTATAATTTTTGAAGGCAGAATGTAGCCTTCGGATAATTGCTGAGTCACAAAAAGTGATATTTGCCAGGAACTTAAAACCATTTTATAACGTCCGTTTGGTGTAAATTCCTGATCGGCGCTCCAGTTCATCGAAAACTAATGAATATTCACGATCAAACTCATCAAAACTTTAGGGGAAAAACATGGCTAACTACGCAATTTTCGACGAACAATTCTACCTGGCTTCATATCCTTGGGTCAAACCAGCCATTGACGCCGGAGTCATCTCATCTGGGAGAGAACACTTTGAAAAATTTGGTCAAGCCGGCAGTCTAACCAAAGTATCGCGTTATTTTGACGAAAATGCTTACCTTGCTGGGAATCAAGACCTCGCAGCCTTTGTCCGCACAGTCAACCCAAACGCACCTTTTGCTACAGGCCTCGATCACTTTATCCAGTTCGGTTACGATGAAGGACAGCGCCGCGCCCAAGTATCACCCGAATACAACGAAAGCTTTTATTTAGCAAACAACTCTGAACTCCAACCGTTTATTCAAAACGGAACTTTCAAATCAGGCTACCAGCATTTCATTCAATTCGGGGCAAAAGAAGGTCGGTTTGGGACTTCATTTTTTGAACCGGAATACTTAAAAGAAAACCCCGACATCGTGCCGTTTGTCAACTCTGGAAACTTGAAAACAGGGCGCGAACACTTTTTCAATTTTGGACAATTTGAGCCTGCCCGCGACGCGACTTTTGTCGGCACCCGTACCAACGATGTTTTAACTGGTGTGGGCGTGGGCGATGTCGAACTTGTGGGAGTGGAAGTAGGTATTGATCCCCAAGGCAATCGGCAGTATGAAAGCTTTGGCACAAATGAATTCGATGTCCTGATTGGTGGTCCGGGAGCTGATAGATTCGTACTCGGAGTTCCTGCTACAGCCGGGAATGTCACCCCGACACCGCTGTATTTGGGTAACGGTCAAGCTACCATTCGCAACTTCGACATAGAAAACGATTTTATCCAACTGCAAGGAACTTCTTTAAACGGCTACAGCCTGACTCCGGTTGGTAGCAATTTGTCAATCCAGCGTTTTGGAGACGTGCTAGGCGTGATTGAAGGAGGAGCAAGCTTGGGTTTAAGCTTCCAAGAATCTAACGGTAATGGTACTTTCTTGATTGGATAGTCATTGGTCACTGGTCATTAGTCATTGGTCATTAGTCATTAGTCATTAGTCATTAGTTATTAGCTAATGCTGATGATTAATGATTTTTTATTGATGGTGAGCGATGGTTTTATAAAAAAGTACGATCGCACTTTACTTTAAACAGCCAACTATGAATTACGATATCTTCGACGAACAATACTACCTTTCGCAATATCCGTGGCTGAAACCAGCCATTGATGCAGGCATCATCAAATCTGGAAGAGAACACTTTGAAAAATTTGGTCAAGCCGCCGGCCTCACAAAAATATCGCGGTATTTTGACGAAGAAACTTACCTTGAGGGAAATCCAGAGCTTAAACCCTTTGTCCGCACTCCTAACAATCCAAATGCGCCTTTTGCTACAGGCTTAGATCACTTTATCCAATACGGTTACGAAGAAGGTCGCACTCGCGTATCGCCTGAGTATGACGAAGCGTTTTATGTAGCAACTAACCGAGATTTGCAGCCGTTTATTCAGAATGGAACGTTTAAAAATGGCTACCAGCATTTCATTCAATTCGGGGTAAAAGACGGTCGGTTGCCTACTTCTTTCTTTGAACCACAATTCTTCAATAACGAGGCCGCTGGGCTGATCATATCTGGAACCTTGAAAACCCCTCGCGAATACTATTTCAAGGTTGGGCAATTCGATCCGACCGGTCGGCCGGTGACTTTTGTCGGAACTTCCGGCAATGACATCCTCACTGGTTTAGGGGTGGGGAAGGTCGAATTAATTGGAGTTGAAGTAGAAGCCCCTAGGGGCCTTCGACGGTATGAAAGTGACGGCAGCAATGAATTCGATACTCTAATTGGCGGTAGCGGTCGCGATACATTCGTGCTCGGCGACTTGTCAGAGTTGCCACTAGGCACGATGGGGGGCTTGTCGAACCTCCAACAGTTCTACATCGGGCCGGGTTTTGCGACAATTCGGAACTTTACCCAAGGTCAGGATAATATTCAGCTAGTAAGGACTTCCTTAGAGGAATTATTGGTGTTTCCCATTAACAATAATCGAGATTTAGCTATTCAAACCAACGGCTTGCCCGTCGTTAAAAATGGAGTTACAGAAATTAGTAGCTTTGACACGCTGGCTGTTATTGAAGGTGGCGGAAATCTCAAGTTGAATCCATTACCAGACTCTAGTTTTTTTAGAGCTTTACTTGGGTAGAAATATCGAAGGTATTCAGGATTTGCCTGATTGCTGCTGGGGAGTGCGATCGCACTTTCCTATGCCAACAACTCGCATTCCGCGATCGCACTTTACGTTCTCCAATAAAAAACGATGAATTACGACATCTTTATAGAGCTTAAATGAGATTTGACTGACAATTGGAAAAAATCACCCGATCAGGTAATTGTCTCAGTTCTGGATTATTGATAAATTGCATAAACAGCTCATTAAAGCCGCAGTAGGAAAACATGGCTAGTTACGCAATTTTTGACGAAAAATACTACCTTGCTCAATATCCTTGGGTGAAACCAGCCATTGATGCAGGAGTTATCCAATCTGGAAAAGAACACTTTGAAAAATTCGGTCAAGCCGGGGGCTTAACTAAAGTATCGCGATATTTTGACGAAGCTACTTACCTTGCGGGCAACCCCGACATCGCTACCTTAGTCCGCACCCCCAACAACCCAAATGCGCCTTTTGCGACCGGGCTAGACCACTTTATCCAGTTCGGTTACGAAGAAGGTCGCACTCGCGTATCCGCTGAGTATGACGAAGCGTTTTATGTAGCAAATAACCGACAGTTGCAGCCGTTTATTCAGAATGGAACTTTTAAAAATGGCTACCAGCATTTCATTGAATTCGGCATCAAAGACGGTCAGTTTGGGACTTCTTTATTGGAACCGGAATACTTACAAAAAAACCTCGACATTCTGCCGTTTGTAGAATCGGGAGCCTTGAAAACTGGTCGCGAACATTACGTCAATTTCGGCAAAAACGAGCCAAATCGGTCTGCTACTTTTGTCGGAACTTCCGGGAATGACATCCTGACTGGTTCCGGGATGGGGAAAGTTGAATTAATTGGAGTTGAAGTAGGTTTAGGTACAGGTAATGGCTTTGGTTCCGGTAGAAATTATGAAAGTGACGGCAACAATGAATTCGATACTCTCCTTGGCGGTAGTGGCCGCGATACATTTGTACTTGGTACACCTTTAGTAGGCAGTAAGGGGAACCCGGCCGGAATCGCACAGTTCTACATCGGGTCGGGTTTTGCTACTATTCGGAACTTTACCCAAGGTCAGGACAGCATCCAGCTAGCAGGGTATGATTTAGAGCAATTCTTGATTGTTCCGATCAACAATAATCGAGATTTAGCTATCCAAACGAACGGCTTTCCCACGGATTTTCAAAATGGAGTTACTCAAGTTAGTCGCTTTGACACGATCGCGGTTATTGAAGGTGGCGGAAATCTCAAGTTGAATCTATTACCAGAATCGCCTTTTGCCACACTTTTAATTGGATAGAATTATCGCACCTATTCGGGAGTGGCATTGGTGTGCTGTTGGTACGATCGCACTTTCAAAAAATGGGCGATCGCACTTGCCTATTCCGGCAACTCGCCGAAGCGATCGCGATATTGAGCTACCAATTCTTCAGCCGTCAAATACCTACTACCTCGTTCGTCAAACCAGTACAAAACCTCCAACGGTGTTTCCCCATCGCTGTAACGACCTCGACCAATGCCTAAACCCACTTCCGGCATCCAGAAAGGTTCACCAATTTGCTGTTCGTACTCGCCATTTACCAAACGATAAACTTCAAACGGTTGATGTTGGTCTCGTCGCCAGTAGTAGGGATTGTAAATCACATAGTACAGCACGCCCAACCGGGCATAAATATCAATTTTTTTATCGTATTCACCGCCGTAAGTTTGAGAAACAATCTCTAGGGCAAAAATCGGGGGAATATTATTTTCTTCCCACAGGACGTAACTAAGGCGCAAAGTATCGCCTTTGAATCTTTCGACACCCAAACTCAAGAAGCCGTCAGGAACAATTGGAACCAGATGACTTACTCACGTCGTGTGATAAACTCCCATATCCACGGCAAAAAACCAGTCGTTCCGCTGCAGCCAGTGAAATTTGAGCAAGAATAACAGTAAGTTGGGAAGAAAGTTTTGATTTTCGTTATCCACAGGAGTATCATCCGAAGAAGGAAGTTCCGCGCTAGTTGGCAAACGCATTTCTCGATCGAATAGTACCATGATAGGAAAAGGGCAAATTTATTCATTAATTGTACCCTCCAGAAACCGGGTTTCTCGAATAAACCCGGTTTCTAAGTTTTTAATATATTATATCTGGCAAAAGTCAAATTCACCCCCCTTAGTCCCCCCTTATTAAGGGGGGAAACAAGAATAATCTTGCCCCCTCCCCTTACTAAGGGGAGGGTTGGGGTGGGGTGCATTGTATTTTGGCAATAGTTCTAATGCCGATCGCGCGCTAGCTTCAAAACCTCAACCGCATCTTTGTGGCCCTCCGAAGACGCCCAAATTAAGGCAGTCCAAGTATTATTATCATACGCTTTGATATCAGCTCCTTTATCGATTAAAAATTCCACAACTTGAGTGCGCCCGCTACCTGCAGCACTCATCAAAGCCGTCAAACCAAAATTAGTTTTAGCATTCACATCCGCCCCCGCCTCCAGCAAAAGCTGTACAATCTCCGTATGTCCGGCAGCAGCGGCACTCATTAACGGCGTCCACCCGTCATTATCCTGACTGTTGACATCCGCACCAGCCGCCAGCAATTTGTTGACGATCGCCGAATTGCCAGCCTCAGCCCCAGTCGTCAAAGCCGTCGCACCTTCCTCATCTTTAGCATTGATATCTGCACGCTGTTCGATCGCACTTTCTACAGCCGCCATATCACCCGTCTTGACGGCATTAATTAAATCTGTCATAAAATCTCCGTTGCATCCTTTCAAATCTTAAATCCTATGGCAGTAGATATTTTAATCCTCTCCAACGGCCCCGGAGAATTGGCAACTTGGGTGCGTCCCGCCGTGCAAGCTTTGCGCGAGCAATTGGGGAATGTGGGCACTCAAGCGCGCATCTCTGTGGTGCTGTCCCCCTGTCCGCACGCCACCGGGAAAGAAGCACAAATCGCATCTTCCTACCCAGAAGTTGACAGAGTGCAAGCACCGGAGCATTTTTTTCCATTCTTATTATCCGGCAAAACTGCTGAAAATTGGGATTGGTATGAAACAGGAGTTGTTTTGTTTTTAGGCGGCGATCAATTTTTTACGGTTGTTATTGGCAAAAGGCTAAAATATCGCACTGTTATTTATGCTGAATGGGACGCGCGGTGGTATCGCTGGATTGATAAATTTGCGGCGATGAAACCGGAAGTTTTTGCTAAAATTCCCCAAAAATATGCTAATAAATTTACAGTTGTTGGAGATTTAATTGCGGAAGTAGCTCGTTCCCAGGCTATGCCTGGAAACGCATATCCAGAGGCTCTGCCTCGTACAAAAATAGAATTAATTGGATTGTTGCCCGGTTCTAAAGCGGCTAAATTAGCTTTAGGTGTACCGTTATGTTTGTCGATCGCCCAATCCATCCATCGCCTTCGCCCTGAAACTCGCTTTGTAATTCCCGTTGCTCCTACCATAGATGTGCAAACTTTAGCACGTTTTGCCGACCCGGAACAAAATCCTTGCCTGAATTTATTTGAGAACGCTAGCGCCGAACTTCAGTTAACAGAACGACCGTTTTTGCAGACAGCAAATAACTTACAAATAGAACTTTGGACGCAGACACCCGCCTACGATTTGCTATCAGAATGCAGCCTGTGTTTAACTACTGTGGGAGCGAATACTGCCGAATTGGGTTCGTTAGCCGTACCGATGATTGTTTTGATTCCGACGCAGCAATTGGATGCGATGAAAGCTTGGGATGGTTTGCCGGGATTGCTGGCCAATTTGCCGTTAGTCGGTTCAGTTTTTGCGACGGTGATTAATTGGCTAATCTGGCAATTGGGAAAGGGAAAGCTTTATGCTTGGCCGAATATTTGGGCACGGGAAGAGATTGTGCCGGAGTTGATTGGGAATCTGGAAGCGGAAGTAATTGCTCAATTGGCGATCGACTATTTGAGCCATCCTGATAAATTAGCACAAATGGGCGATCGTTTGCGTGCGGTTCGAGGAGAATCGGGGGCGGCGAAAAAAATTGCTGAATTGGTTTGTGAAGAAATTGAGGTGCAATAATCAATAAAACCTCGTAGGGGCGGGTTCACCACAAATCTCTGACGGTAATTCATCATTTAAATAAACCCGCCCCCACCCAACGGTAAATCTCAATCTGCATTATTCCCGTATTTTATAAATAAAATAGGAAATAATTTGATTTGTATCGTAGGGGCGGGTTCACCACAAATCTCTGACGGTAATTCACGATCTAAATAAACCCGCCCCCCCAACTCAATCTGCATTATTCCAGTATTTTATAAATAAAATAGGAAATAATTTGATTTTTATCGTAGGGGCGGGTTCACCACAAATCTCTGACGGTAATTCACGATCTAAATAAACCCGCCCCCCCAACTCAATCT
>NZ_JAUBUC010000036.1:26603-65244 GCF_036705285.1 Microcoleus sp. B4-C1
GCATTATTCCCGTATTTTATAAATAAAGGTTGATACAGGCTATTAGTTGGGTGGGGGCGGGTTTTTGAGATTGTCGGTTTTTGGCAATTATTGTTGGTGAACCCGCCCCTACAGGAACTTAACCTCGATTTCAATTTAACTTCACTGACTGACAGAGCCTTTCCCGAAAAACTTAGGCGGTGCTGCCATAGTGTAAACTTCGGTTTCAGCGGCAATTACCTGGCGTAAGTGACCGGGAACTTGCATCAACCCCAACAATGTAATTCCGTCGAACATCCGCAACCCGCCAGTTGTTTTCTCGGCGAGTAATTTGTCAGTAGCTTCGGGATCTGGTCGCGTATTTATTTCTTGATTAGAAGCTACGGCAAAACCCCAAGGAGCTCCATAAGTAGAAATAAAGCTGGTGCAGGATTGAACGTTGGAGAAAACAGATTTCAGGGTATTTACAATGCGAGCGTGCATTTTCATTTCTGCAGGAGAAACGGGGCCCGCTTGCACTACGAAATATCCGTTAGGTGACATTACGCTGCGAACTTTCTCAAAATACTCCTTGGTAAACAACTGGAAAGATGGGCCTTCTTCAATGGGATCGGACAAGTCAGAAATGACAATATCCCAATCATTGTCAGTTTTATCTAAATAGTCCAAAGCATCGCCGATTACTACTTCGCAGCGGGGGTCATCAAAGGCGTTTTGGTGCATTTCGGGCAGGTGTTCGCGGCAAGCTTCTACTACTTCGCCGTCAATGTCGATCATCACGACTTTTTCAACTGTTTTCCAGCGCAGCACTTCTCTAATTGTAGCTCCTTCTCCGCCGCCGAGAACCAGGACTTTTTTGGGTGAACCGTGACAAATCATGGCTGGGTGCACTAGGGGTTCGTGGTACAGAAACTCGTCGCCTGTACAAGATTGCCACTTACCGTCCAAAACTAAGCCTTTGCCGTAGGTACCGGTCTGAACCACGTACATTTCTTGATAGGCTGTTTTCTTGTAAGCGAGCACCGCGATGATGCCGTGAACGTAAATATCCCAGGGGGTAATGTACTCGCTCATCCAAAAGTCTGCACGAACTTCGCTACCTGACATCAATTACTCTCCAAATATAAACTGCTGTGTCGATGTTGTCACAAGTAGTAGTTCTTATCACACAATGGTGCGGGTGTGTGAGTACGATCGACACATTAAATTGAGATTTTTCAGCAATGGTATAGTGTGATTGCGTTCTGGGAACTCGGAAGCGCCTTGGTACTTGAGATTGCTTGTGGGCGATCGCCCACCCAGTCGAGATCACTTTTCCCGTCGCCCCGGAGTCGATCGCACTCACATTTAATATTTCCCCTTTGCATTGGGGGCGGGTTTTGTACAAAGGTTGTCTGAATGGGGCAATTTTTCGCGCTGTGCCCGCCTTGATAAGTTTGCGATCGGCCTGCTTATTTATCAATAATCGGATGAAAACCCGGCAAATGCGAGAGCGGAGAATAAAAGTAGCGATCGGTTTTAACCATATTTGTTATTAATAACTTGACATTTTGAATGTATCTTAGATAAAATTTTTAAATCCACCACAACAATGACATTTTGAATTATTTTGACAATAATGCAGAGTCTATGTGCGACTATTTTATAACTAATTAAAGGTTACGAGTAAATTGTCTAATAAAAACGCTGTTACACTATTTTTATTTTCAAAATAATAGCCTATGGAACCAACAGACTGGGAAAAAATAATCAACAAACTGGAAAAGGAAAATCTAATTTTGCGGAAAAAACTCGAAAAGTCGGAAACTGAACGCAGCCAATTAGAAGCCTTTAATAAAAAAAAAGAATCTTTGCTAAAAATACTCACTGAGGAATTTAGAGATTCCGAAAAAATTTTAAAAGCAAGAATATCTACACTAGAAAAAGCTCTCTTAAACCAGCAAACAACGCAGATTAAATTGATTGAAGCCGAAAAAATGTCGGCTTTGGGCATTTTGGTAGCTGGTATTGCCCACGAAATCAACAATCCTGTTAACTTCATCTACGGCAATATTACCTATGTCAATGACTACGCAGGCGATATTTTAAAATTGCTCGCAATGTACCAGGATCGGTATCCCGAAACAGATGCAGAGATTGAAGAATTTCTGGAAAAAATTGACCTCAACTTTCTGCGCGAAGATTTGTTAAAAACTCTTTCGTCAATGAAAATTGGCTCCGAGCGCATCCGCGAAATAGTGCTGACTTTACGCAACTTTGCGCGGGTAGATGAAGCTGAAAAAAAACCAGTTAACATTCACGAAGGAATTGACAGCACATTGTTAATTTTGCAGCACCTAACCAAAGAAAAACCCGGTCATTCCGCTATAAAGTTTATTAAAATTTATGGAGATTTGCCCAAGGTAGAGTGTTATGCTGGGCAATTAAATCAGGTGTTTATGAACATCATTAATAATGCTGTTGATGCCCTGCGGGAGCGAGAGCAAAAATCTTCAGTGGACGAGATCGAAGCCAACCCTATCCAGATGACCATTACTACTTCTATTATTTCAGAAAATTGGGCAAGAATTAGCATCAAAGATAATGGTCTGGGAATGAATGAATCTGTAAAAGCGAAAATTTTCGATCCCTTTTTCACCACCAAACCAGTTGGGCACGGGACGGGTTTGGGATTGTCAATTAGCTATCAGATTGTTGTGGACAAACACGGCGGGAGGTTAGAGTGCATCTCCGCAATTGGAGAAGGGACTGAATTGGCGATCGAGATTCCGATCGCCAATTCCCGCAGCTAAGATCGATCGATCGAGCTAAACTGAGGGATAATGAAAACTCCCTTTGACCGCGGCTCCTCCTAGTTTGATGTGCAACCCTATGTCTACTGTCACTTTTGGTTTGTCAACCCCTATAGCGGCAGAAGCCGGGGCATCCTACGGCAGCAGCGAACCGCCACAGCGCCCCACCGTGCAAGCAGAGTGGATCGAGGTATTGGTGGACTCTCCTTACAGGGTTGCGGGGGATTCGCCTGGGGAGGAAAATAAGTTATTTACCTATCGTTTACCTGCGGAACTTACCGTGCAACCGGGGGATATTTTGAGTGTACCCTTTGGCAGTCAACAGGTAGGGGCGATCGCGATTCGGTTCATTTCTCAACTGCCGCCAGACTTAGATCCCACAAGGGTTAAAGATGTCGAAGATGTTGTCAGTGCGGGTTTTTTCCCACCGACTTACTGGGAATTGCTCGATCGCACTGCCACCTATTATTGCACACCTTTAATTCAAGTAATTAGAGCCTCCCTGCCGCCCGGTTTATTAAGCCGTTCCGTGCGCCGAATTCGCTTAATTAAGGACGCAATTTCTCCGAATGCCGAAACATTTCTCAATCCGGCAGCAAGTCAAATTTTGCAATTGCTGCAAGCTCAAAAAAACGGCGATTACACTTGGCAATACCTCCAGCGACAAGTCAAGGGAAGTTATCGGGGATTGAAAGATTTATTGAAACGCGGTTGGGTAGAAAGTTATTTAGAACCTCCCAATCCTCCCAAACCACAACTCAAACCGGCAGTGACATTAATTGCTAGTGCATTTGTCACAGATTTAACCAAGCGGCAACAAGAAGTATTGGAAGTTTTGCGGCGCGGCGGTGGTGAAATGTGGATGAACGATTTGCTGAGAATTTGCAGCGCGAGTTCTTCTGTTGTCAAAAATTTGGAACAAAAAGGTAGCGTTGTCATCGATCAAAGGGAAGTTCTCAGGGGCGATCGCGGAATTTCTCAATTGCCCGATGCACCCAAAACTTTAACTCATTTTCAAGCTCAAGCCTTAGCGTTTATTAACTCTTTTTCGGGATTTCGTCAAGTGCTGCTGCACGGCGTTACAGGTTCCGGGAAAACCGAAGTGTATTTGCAGGCGATCGCCCCCATCTTAGCCAACGGCAAATCCGCCCTCGTACTCGTTCCCGAAATCGGCCTCACACCGCAACTTACAGACAGATTCCGCGCCCGTTTTGGCGAGCAAATTTGCGTGTACCACAGCGCCCTATCCGACGGCGAACGTTACGATACATGGCGTCAGATGCTGACTGGAACCCCGCAAATTGTCATCGGCACGCGATCGGCCATTTTCGCACCTTTACCTCACCTCGGCTTAATTATCCTCGATGAAGAACACGATAGCAGCTTCAAACAAGACCAACCAGCCCCCTGCTACCACGCCCGCACCGTTGCCAAATGGCGCGCCGAATTAGAAAATTGTCCCTTAATTTTAGGTTCGGCAACGCCAGCTTTAGAGACTTTTGTCGGGACGCGCCGAGATTATTACTCGTTACCAAATATCCATTATTTATCATTGCCCGATCGCATTTATTCCCGCCCGATGCCGCCTGTGGAAATAGTCGATATGCGCCAAGAATTGCGCCAAGGAAACCGCTCAATTTTCAGCGCTTCCCTGCAAAATGCCCTGGAAGAATTGCAAGCAAGACAACAGCAAGGTATTTTATTTATTCACAGAAGAGGACACAGTACCTTTGTCTCTTGTCGGAGTTGCGGCTATGTGATGGAATGCCCGAATTGCGATGTTTCCCTGTCTTATCACCACGTCGGCGAAGGAACAGCAGAAGTGTTGCGGTGTCACTACTGCAACCACACGGAACGACACCCCCAAAATTGCCCGGAATGCAGTTCTCCTTACTTCAAAAACTTTGGTAGTGGCACTCAGCGAGTCGAACAGGAATTAACGAGATTGTTTCCAGAATTGCGGGCAATTCGGTTTGACAGCGATACGACTAAAAATAAGGGCGACCACCGCAGATTGTTAACGCAATTTGCTAACGGGGAAGCTGACATTTTGTTGGGTACGCAAATGCTGACGAAAGGGTTAGATTTAGCGGGAGTAACATTGGTGGGAGTTGTGTCTGCTGACGGGTTGCTGAACTTATCTGATTATCGGGCCAGCGAACGAGCTTTTCAAACATTAACTCAAGTCGCGGGCCGTGCGGGCAGAGGCGACGATCCGGGGCGGGTAATTATTCAAACTTACACTCCCGAACACCGGGTTATTCAAGCAGTTAGGCGGCACGAATATGCGGGTTTTGTGGAAACAGAATTAGCCGAAAGAGCGGCGCTGAATTATCCACCTTCGGGGCGGCTTGTATTGTTGCGATTGAGCAGTGCAGATGCGGCGGAAGTTGCGGTGACGGCGGTACAATTGGCGTCTGTTTGTCAGGAGTATATTGAGCGATTGTCTGTACCGGGATGTGAGTTGTTGGGGCCTGCACCTGCGGCGATTATGCGGGTGGCAAATCGGTATCGGTGGCAGATTTTGCTGAAGTTGCCTTTGGATGAGTCGGTGGATTTGTCGGATTTGATCGGGTTGCGCGATTCCCTTCGGGATAGCTTCGCTTCACGCACGCCGCGTTCTGTTAGTTTAACTATTGATGTCGATCCGTTGAATTTTGGTTGAGGGTTATTGGTTGGGTGGGGGCTGGTTTTTGTATATTAGACCTCTTGCAAAATAATTTTATGCTAAAATAAAATATTTTTTCTATGAGGGAACCTTCTCGATCGCCCAAACGGCATCTTAGCCACATTTCACACAAATTAAAAAAGGCGGCACCCAGATTTGAACTGGGGGTGGAGGTTTTGCAGACCTCTGACTTGCCAATCAAAAGTCCACCAGACAAGGCTTGTACAATCAAAAAAAGAATCTGCACTAGACTTGCACTATTACATCGAGGAGGCTAAACCTGTATCAGGGATTGAAACAAGAGAAAATATGGACGATCAAAAAATAATTCAACTTTACGAGGAAGGAAAATCCTGCGAAGAAATTGCAGGATATTTCGACTGCACCAGTCAAGCCATATCTAAAAAGCTCAAAAAACTCGGCGTACAAACCCGCCGGTTCGCAGGCTACTATACGCCAGAGGAATTAAAAGAAGTGCGACAAACTATATCACAACTGCGATCGCAAAACCTGACTTACAAAGAGATCGGAGAAATAGTCGGTCTCTCTGACACTTCAGTTTGGCACCACTTGAAACAGTGCGAAGGAAAATGAATTTACTATTACTCGATAAAGACGGAACGCTGATCTCTCCCAAATCTGGCGCTAAATTCGTAAGCGACCCGTGGGATCAAGCGCCGCTTCCCGGAGTCTCTGCCACCTTAAAAAGATATGCCGCCGATGGCTGGAATATGGCAATCTGTAGCAATCAAGGAGGAGTGGCATCCAATCACAAATCTCTCGCGAACTGCATCCTAGAAATGAAATTCTGCCTTCAGCTTTTCTCGGAAATTAAAGAAGCGTATTTTTGCCCAGATTTCGAGGGCAATGAGTGCTGGAGAGTTTGGGGTGATTGTGGCGAAGAATGTCAAATCCTCTATAACCAAAATTCGTGGGAAACAATGGAACTGCAAATTGCAGGGCAATTCCGTAAACCTAGTCCAGGGATGTTATCGCTGGCTGCGAGTTTCTATAATTTTGAGGAAATACTTTATGTAGGCGATCGCCCCGAAGATGAGGGCGCGGCTTTGGCTGCAAATATCTCGTTTAAATGGGCATCTGATTTTTTCAACTGACCGGGACGCAACCGAAAGACCAAATAGAAAAGTGTCCGAAATTTCGGACACTTTTCTGTTTAAAAAATCTCATTCCCAGGCACAACGATCGTATCGAAATATCGCTGCCCTGAATCCCTACACAACTGCATAAATTCACGATGACCGTGGCGACTACGGCCCACCAAACACCCAGCCGACGCCTGGCCGATATCATTGGGGGGCATATCGTAGCCCCAATGCTGGTTTATCCCAAAATAGCCGCTGATCAGACGATCGCCCGTGCGGATCATGTCTTTATTAAAATCTCTCCAGCCCTGCACTTCCCCGATTTGAATCAAAGATTCGTGTGGATCTGAATTACCGTGAATCCCGATTTCCCACGCATTTCGATAGCAGCCAAAAGCAATACGAAAAGCGCCGGCCGGATTCATCGGATAGTCGGTGTACCACGCACCTGGTTCGCAGGTCGCAGCCCAACAATCCAGACACTTGGCGTTATTAAAAACAGCCCTTACATCATTAAACTGGTTAGGGGTGTCAGTGTTTAACCGCCCGTCAATGTCGATACCTTCGATATAAATGATATTGAATGTATTGATGGGATAACCCTTAGACTGGCAGTATTTGAGAATTTTGTCGCTAGCAATTTTGTCAAGCATAGATTTTTTATTGGTTGAACTTTTCTACAATCTTCACTTTAATAGCTTCGAGAATCATTACTAACCGGATTAAATCTGGCTCGACATCTTCTCGCAATCCGAGAGCAGCGGTACAAGTAATGTGGCCATACTGACAGGCAATATCTTCGTGAGCTTCCAGCAATTCTTCTACAGTAGACTCTTTAGATAACAGTAATTCGCAAGCCTGAAAATAGGGCATAAGACTTACTCGCGCTTGGGTACGACCAATAATCCGCTTAAAAAGCCTCCCACACCCAAAACGATATTCCCTAAGTTTCCGGTATCTTTTCCATTAGCAGAGGCCACGCCGTACAATCCAATTAGAAAGAGGAATCCCAAGGCAAAACACATTACAGAAAAGCGATATGACCATTGATCGAGCATGGATTGGTTTAAGTGAAATCAGTGCGAGGAGGTTTATTTTCTTCGGGAAAAGAGGGCGCTCGGCGCATATCGAGAACCCTTTTAATATCGCGAACATCTGTCTTGAGCAAGCCTATCTCGACTAAATTGTGATTTATATTTTGCTTCGCTTTTACCGCGAAAGTGTGCCAATCATCAATCTGTGCCAAAACTCTATCTATTCGCGCTTCTGCCCGTAAAGTAGCAAGGGTAAATCCTCCCGTTGCAGTGGCACCGCCGATACTAATAACCACGAAAATGATTTCAAGTAAATCCTTAGTAGTCATAACAGCAGAAGACCAATTGGAATAATAGAATAGTGACCCTTTTTAATAAGCTCGCTGCGAGGAAAGTAAAGCACGGCCGTTGGGACAGACTTAACAACAGTCTCGTCAACCTGAAGCAACTGAGGAATTACATTCAATTGCAATACACGATATTCAAGACTGGTATAGAAATCGGCTCCGGCGTCGTAAATTCCCCATCGACGCTCACCGAATGGTTTTGCTTGCCAGTGTAAGAGGCAAAAGCTCCCCCGCAGCCGAAACCTTTCAATAATAGGATTGAAATTCATTTGCAGGTTGAAATCTACCATTGTCGGGTAAGTTAAAGATACTTTACCCATATCAGTTACAACATCAGGAACTAGCATGATATAGCTAAAATCCGGGCATGAAAGCCCGTCGAAGGATTTATTTGTAATCTCATTGGAAAACAATCATTGTAAGATGGCAAAGCAATCAAATGAATCGTGTCGATTGTATCTTGCCAATCTTTAACAACCCGCTCAACGACACCAATCGGCCCCGGACTGATTTCAACAAATAACGCTACTGCTACTTCCAAAAATTCCCCTGTTGCCACATATTCGCCGACTAGGTTCGACTGAAAAGCCAAAAATTGACAATTAGAGAACCACAGAGTAGAAGTTGGGGTTACAGGCAAAACTTCGGCATCGAAAACCGTCGTGATAATTGGAGGCATTAAGTTTGGCTTTCACCTTGGTAACTTACACTGATCGGAGATGGAGGACTGAGATTCGGACTAGAAGAGATGAAGTCTGTAATCTCCCGGATATGTTCGTTGTGGGCAAAGTCGCCGGGAGAATAGGGAATGATTACAGTGAAGTTACTTTCGCCCGATACATTGACCGCAGAAGTAAAACAAGCTTTTGCCGTTCGTGGTTCAATCCTACTTATTCGGGCAACAATAGGGCTATTCTCTCCAATAATCAGACGCTCTAGCAACTTAGGAGTTATGGGCGAAAGAATCCGCCCATCTTCATCGTAAAATTGGCGCTGATTAATTAATACCTCGTTAAGATTATCCTGAGTGTACCGAATCTTTAAATCCTTGCCTCGAATAGTCCTGAGAATTCTTAGCTTCGCCTCGCTAGTCGGCATCTATTTCAAAAACAGCGACGTTCTCCAATTCTGACGCGAGTTCTTCTACAACGTTATCAGCATCTTCTCTGTCTTCAAAAGATACAAAGTCGCACTGTTCTGGGTCGATTGTATTGCTAGTGGCTGTTTTGACATCTATCCACTGGATCGATTTTTTGCTACCTTGTTGGATGAGTCGGTGAGCTCCCCAAAAAGAAAGTGTGCCATCATCTTTCGCTTCAACTTTCACAATGATGTATCTCATTTTAATCCTTTAATTGTTTCACCCATCCCCCGACTACTAATTATCAAGGGATTCGCTTTGATTTCCCGCCAAAATTCTATCCATTGTGGAGTAGTAGGCTGGAAAGGATACTCGATTGTATATTCCCTTCCCGTGGCATCCCAGAGAGTAGCGTGCCTTGGGGTAACGGTCGGCGGCAAAGAACAGAATCCTGTACCTTTGATAGCGCTACTTACGAAGATGGTAGGCAAGAATAATTCCTCCGTAACTACCAGAGAAACAAAGTAAAAAATCTTGCCTGCATCCGTAATGTAATCAGTCCGCCATAACATTATAGCTAAGGTAAAGCTCCAGAATTCTTAGAGCTGAATCTTTTATCCCATTCCCCTCGATACCCTAAGCACATAGTGTGCGGAACTGCCCGCAGCGCTAGTCCACACGCTCGGATCAATGCAGGATCTCGACTACTCATTGGAACAAGCATCGCTGACTTAGCGACAGTTGTTTCCGATGTCGCCTGATTCGCATCACTGGAAGAAACAACTCTACGATTTTGAAGCATCACCACGCGAAAGCGGCGGTGATCAAAGGTAATCTGACGAAAACCAGGACATCTAGCCTCTGAAGTATTTAAGGGGCCTCCCGAAATAAGACATTCATTAATGGCAGACGCATATGCAGCGTAAGGCGCATTATCAGGGAGATTTGTAGCCATTTTAAAACTTTTGGCTCTCATTTCCGTAGTGCCATCTGTTTCGTAAGTCATACTCCCTGTGTATGACATTTCTTTTGCGCCTGCAGGCGTATCTGTAATCGGAAGCGCGACTGGTGCTAGTAAGCTCGAGCTTGGATCAATTACATCAATAATATTATTCCAAGTTTCCCCTTCTAAGGAGACACAAATTACAGGAGCAATCTGATTTAATTGGGTTGCAATAGCATTCGATGCCGCAACCAGGTTTGTTTTGTTCGGCACGGGGATGGAAACAGTCTTCCCTGCCTCGAACCAAAATTTGAGTTTGCGAGGCGTCCAAGCGTGACCCTCTGTATCCTCACAGGGTACTCCCTTGGTGTTGATGACAGACCCACCTACCGCAGCAATGATCGCATTTATCATTGCATCAGTCGTTCCGTCTGGGATTCTGAAAGTGTACTTGTACTTAAATTCTTGGTCGGGGGCACCCCAATCGGGGAGGTAGTTACTGCCGCGAAATGTAATGCCTTCAGGTCTGGCCATCCTTATGCCTCACTAGCTAATTCAAGTGCAGTCGGAGTCAGGTCAAAGGTCAAAGAGTACCCTTGACGCAATGTACCTGGCGTGACACCTACTCCAGTCGCGATCGACGGATTTGGCTTGGTAACTGTCGCCTTTGTTGGTTTAGCCTCGGGAGCCAAAGCTGTTATCCCTGAATGCAATCGATCGACAATCTGACGAGAAACCTCCATCACATTACCGGTTGTTGGATCGGCTTCTGCCGCCGTAAGTCCAGGGAGGGCGGCTAAAGGGATGGTGAGATTGACGCCATCGGACGTGTATCCGGTAAAAATTTCGGCCGGTGCTACTTGCATTTTCTTTGCTGTATTTAGTGAATTGCTGACCTTTTTAACTTAGCCGTAACCGCCCGGAAACGTACCGAAAACGTATCAAAAGTCACTCGTCGGGTTTAAAGGCAAAAGCACTCGACGAGCAATTTAGTGCAAGGCTTTCGCGAGTTGCCACCAAAAAAGTAAATATGCCATAATTATTTAAATATTTATTTCTTACAGGTAGGAGAACATGGCATTTTCTTCGGTGACGCTAAAAGTATCCAACGACCTTTATCATGCCTTGAAGCAGCGAGCACTAGACGAAAAAACTACCCTTTGGCAGC
This sequence comes from Microcoleus sp. B4-C1, assembly GCF_036705285.1. Lineage (NCBI taxonomy): Bacteria > Bacillati > Cyanobacteriota > Cyanophyceae > Oscillatoriales > Microcoleaceae > Microcoleus > Microcoleus sp. B4-C1. The sequence goes on from NZ_JAUBUC010000036.1 coordinate 37,719, forward strand.
AGCTCGATGAGGCTTTAAAGAAATATTTAAATAAATAAATATTTCTAAAAATATAAATGTTTGTTACCTGTTGAGGAATCAGCGGGTATTTTTTTTATCTTTTATAGATGAGCAAAAAAAACAAGACAAAATCTAAAACCTATCCCGGCACATTTTATTCAACTGCCGGGACACAAGTAGATCCACCGTCTTGTATTTCGCTCAGAACCTATTGCCTTAAATATTTTTTGAGCGAATCTCAAGTTTTGAGGATGCTCAGAAATAAAGAATTATGTGCAGTAAGTTTCAAGAAAAAATTGTACATAACTGATTCTCCTGCAAGTAACTAAATATGCTTTATGACCTAAATCCAAGTTCTAGTATCAACATTGCCGAAGATATTAGAGGCCCCAAGACTACAACCACGGTTAGCGTTACAAATACTGTTGGTGTTGCTTTAGCTGCAAATGCCAATAGAGCTGTGTTTGGCATTTACAATATTGGCACTACGCCTGTTTTCATTCGCGAAGGCGCTGTGGTGACAAGCACCCTCTACGATTTTGTTATCCCTCCGGGATTTTACTGGAAAGAGGATTTCAACAACTCTCCTAGATATCTAGGTGCAATAGCTGCCATCACGGCATCTGGAACTTCTTCCCTCCAAGTTTCTGAGGCGGTGATGATTTAATGCCAAGCGAGCCTTTATTTACCAGTTTTTTCGGAGTTGGTGCGACACAGGATGATACTCAAATCATCATCCTAAAAAACGACTTGGTGGCGCCAACGGGACTTACGCCTACCTATGATTTCACCCCCACGACAGTAAACCGAACCGAGCAAACAGCGTTAGCGCTCATCTTACGCTGGTTAAGGAATCAAGATGCCAGCACCGATTCTCAATTTATCCTCAAGCCATTCGAGCAAAGCTTAGAATTTCGATTCAATAAATGGCAAAGGAGATATACCAGCGAAATCGAAATCTGGCAAGATGATTCAATCTCTACACTCCCTAATCCCAATCTAATATAATGGCAATAGATAGACCTCTGACTGCATTTTTTGGCCCTGGCGCCACACAGGATGCGACAACTATTACCATATTAAAAGCGGACTTGGTAAGCAAGAAAACGCCACCCGCTTTTATTGGCTTAATCCCACAAGGCGAAAATACTTCTGAAAGTATTTTTTCCGCATTGCTAATGAAAATCATTGAGGAACAAGATACCAGCCAAGACTCTCAATTATTCATATTCCCCCCGGAATCGTCTATTGTTACCGTAGTCTCGGACGGGATACAAAAACCCTTTGATCAATATCTTTTCACGTTGAGGATGCTCATACCCCGTGGACAAGAATATCCCAATCCCAATCTAATCTAAGGAGCGTAATCCATGGCAGCAGTTTTTACCAACCAGCCTCAGACAACACCTATTTACAATCAGCAGCAGGCAACGCAGTTAGGGCAAGGAAATTTTGCCACTATGCAGCAACCGGGGATGCAGGGTTTCGGAGGACAACCGGGCGGGATGAATGGGAACATTTATCCCCTTGGGCAGCAATTCGGCCACACGACAATTTATGCCGTTGTGGAATCAGGCCAGCCCATTATTCTCGATCCGAAAACTGGCAAAGCTTACCCTCCGGGGTATATCCCCACAATTCAAGATCCGAATACTTGGGAACAATGGGCTCCCGGTCAATCGTGGGCTGAAACAATGGAACTGGCAAATGCCGAACTGCAAGAAGGAAAAAGGCAAGCGATAGAAACTTTAGTAAGACCGGGAGAGGAAGCGGCAGCAGAGGCAACTCAAGGATTCATGAGGGATTTGAGTACGGCCGCCAACAAACTGGCGGGGCAAACAGCCCAAAATTTGTATGGTAAGGATAACAAAACTTTGAAAGGCCTTCAGGAGCAAGCAAGTCAGGCTGGCCGAGAGGTTATAAATCAAGCCCCACAGGTTATGAGACAGGGCGCTCAAAACCTCACTCAACAAGCCGGCAAAATGTTTAGTGGCGTCACTTCATCCGGTTCGTCAAGTTCGCGAACTGCTGCTTATGGTGGCGGGATGACCTCAGCATCTACCTCTGTTGTTGGCGATCGCACTGCTTTTTCTGGCACTCGCAGATATTAATTTATGGCGATATTGATGCCGGACAGAACCAGGCAAATTGCTGGGAGAATTTCAGCCACGAGTAACCCACAAAGTGCAAATCTGTACACTCCCAGTACAGCCTCGGTATTGGGAACCCCTGTAAATTACAACGGCGGCATGGCGCGAATCAGGGTTTGTGCTTTTTTGGATTCAATACCTGAAACTCACGCACCAGTTATCTTGCCCACTGACACCCTCGCCCAAAAGGAACAAAAAAACGCTTTTTTTCGATCGGCTCCCAAAAAAGGGTTAATGGTTTATTTGAAAAGTCCTGCAAACGAAAACTTTGAAATAGGAATTGTCGATATTTACAATATCAAGCCATGCTTTCTTACGGGTGTTTCAGAATTCTTCAGTGATTTACAAATATACGGAATTCAATTTGGCTGGCAAATCTTTGCAGAAGTTGTTGACCGAGGCTATGGAATTCTGCAAGTAAATTCAGGTGAAAACCAGCAAAACGACCGGATTGTTATCAGTGGTTTTGCCAATGAAAGTTCAAGCTTTTTACAAGGCTCAGATGATGTTATTTACAATTACGTGGTCTAGCCGATGGCTCGAATAGTCAACCACTGTTATAGTAATTTAAATTACAAAAATGTCACAGACGAAGTTTTAGGCGATGACATAACCAATGAAATAACGGTTAGTACGTCATCTATGAATTTATTATCATCAATCAATCTAGATAGAAAACTCATTCGACTTTATGTTCTTGATTTTTCTAATCCCCTCGCACTATTGTGGATACGGCACGGCACCAACGCCACACTATCCAATTCTTCGTTTCCTTTGTTACTGCGGTATCTATATGAAAATACATCTCAAGCTAGTCGCCCTTTGTCTGTAATTTGCAGCGAAGGTTCAGCATTGGTCAAACTAACAGTGGTAAATAAAGCATGAGCAATATTGGTGGCAATTACAATTTTGGGGTGTGGAACCCCCCCACTGGTATAGATTCTATACGCTACAGCCAAAATGTCAACAATGACTTAATCAATGAATTAAACAATTTACAGCTAGGGAAAGAGAAAGGATTTGAGCGGGATTATGGGGTTGTACGACCATCTTTTGATAGTCCTGATATGGATTTAATTGTTTATTTAAACGACAATAATTTTAAGGTATTCACTGGGATGATTCGGCAAGGCTGGGGTGGTTAATTATATGTCATGGTCTGACTGGCAGCAGAATTCATTAGGAAGATATCAAACCAATAATTTAAATCCCACTAGCACGGGCAAAAATTCACTCGGACTTCCCAACCCAGTATCAGTTCCGCCTTCTTTTCCTATAAGTGATAACTGTAGTTACATACTTTATGGAAAACGAATTCTTTGGGGGCCAAATGGAATTGCTGCCATATTTGAGGGAGGGGATATACCTTTATACACTCAAGTAATGTATCAAGGTAAAATTTTTTATACAATTTCAATAGGCTACCCCATCTATCGTGCTGGCGTTTATACTACTGTAGACGGAGTTGTCGGTTTTAGTGTGAATAGTAAGTATGGTCATGACAAAAAGATAACCGCTTATTCTTCAGTAGTCCATAGTGTATTCGGCTCATCTTTTTATGGCTATGCAAGCTGGGACAACACTGACGGATACGAGATTGTTTTTGAATCTTTTTACACTGTCCCACTAGGAGGAGAGAGTTGTGAATTTAGATTTCCTGACACCAGTTTAAACCCCAGGCTTTACCTAGGCACTGCCGCTCCCCCACCCCCACCCCCTAAAAATATGTCTTGCTGTGACTGCAACACGATCGCTACGATAATGGCAGAAAATACGATCGCCGAATTGAAACAACACGAGGCAACGAGAGAACACATCGATCGCCGAACAATCGAAGCCTTGAGAGAAATAAACAAAATGCTGCAAGGGATGAACTTCAATATGAACCTACAGCCAATAATTGACCGACTCAACGAACTCGAAGCCAACCTTTGGAATGGCTTAAAAGCAGGGGGTTGATATGGCCACGGCGCTGAATTTTCAAGCTCAACCTATCACAGTTACCGCGACCGTCGCCGAGGCAACTGTTACCCCTAAATTAGGGGTAGATATGAGTCCGGGCGGGAAGCTCAGCGCACCCACAACCAGCCCCTATTCTGGGGGGCCAAGAGTTCAGGTCGTTAACAACGTTCCGACCAACTTAAAAAATGCAGCTCCTCTATCTTCGAGAGCTGCCGCCGCTTCCAGGCTTGGCGCAAATATTGGATCTAAAGTTGCCCCCATTGCTAGCGCCGTTGCTGGCGCAGGCCCTCTGCTCGCTGCTACCGCGGCGTTTTTAGGTTTAGAAGGGATTTTGGCGCGACCAGCGGGCGTCGGTTCCGACATGGTGGGGGGGAAACCTATCCAGCCTTACAGCGAACCGGCAAAACCAGTCAGCGCCGCGCCCCAGACAAAACCGCAGGCTCAAACACAGCCTGAAGTGCGATCGCCCATTATTGGCAGAGAAGATCCATTTGCACCTATTTTCGATTTTGAAGAGCCATATTCGCCGAAGCCGGCACCAGCGCCAGCACCCGCACCGAAACCGGCGCCAGCGCCGGCCCCTTTCAAGCCGAAACCAATTCCCAACCCTCAACCCAGAGGGGCGATCGATTTTGAAGCTAATCCCGGCACGGGAACAATTACCCTTTCACCTCTCAACACCCAAACAAAAACTTTAACAACTCCCTCTTTACTGGATCAGGTACAAACTGGCGGGGTAAATTTACTTACCCCAATTGTTGATTTTCTCAAAAAGTTAGATGTAGACATTCAGCAAATAAAGCTGAATTTACAAGAGTTTCAGCTTGATTTTACGCCTTTGCTTCAGGGGATTTCTAAAATGATCGATCCAATTATGGAAGCGATTACAGCTATTCCTGAAACTTTCCCCGATATCATCAAACCAATTCTTGAGGGGATGGTAGAGATTCTCACTCCGATCGCAAATCTGACAGCGACAAGCATTGAAGTTTCGGCGAAGAACCCCCGCACTACGAGCGAAACGGTAGCGGAATTCGTAGCACCGATATTCCTACTCCTCACTTTACTTGGCACCGCTTTGGACGGCATCGGCAAAGCTGTCAGCGGGCTTACCTTGAAAACAGGAATTCAGATTCCTCAAGGTATGGGAGTAGCCGCCCAAATTCCGATGAGTATGGCCGCTGCTGCACAAATCCCGCTAGGTATGGCCGCTGCCGCGCAGATACCCGTGGGGATGGCGGCAACCGCACAAATCCCCCTAGGCATGGCTGCTGCTGCACAAATCCCGCTAGGTATGGCCGCTGCCGCGCAGATACCCGTGGGGATGGCGGCAACCGCACAAATCCCCCTAGGCATGGCTGCTGCTGCACAAATTCCGCTCACTCAAACAGTCTTGGCAGAAATTCCGCAAACTATTACGGCTACAGCGGACTTAACGGCAGTCGATATAGAAATTCGAGCTTTGCAAAAAACAGCAGAGGATTTAGCTAAATGCTGCAAAGATATTCAAGATAAATTGAAGAAGAAAAAGAAAGATGATGACGATCGCTTTCCTGAATTCAAGAGCGACGGAATGATCGAGTGTGATGGTGCTACTATTCCTTACTCTTATGCTGGAGAGGGGTTAAAGGGGCTTCACCAACAGCAGAATATTATATTGGGTATCAGTAAAATGATGCTCAAAAAGGTTTGTGATAACGAAATCGAATTCCCTCTGATTCAAGGTGGAGGTACATTTGTCTGTGATGAGACTTTCGGTAATTATAATTACTCCGGCGTCGGGTTATTAGGCTTACAAAGTCAGTTAGATAGAGTTTTGGATTTCAATAAAAAAATACTTAGTGAAGTCTGTGACTTAGAAGTGCCAGCTTTCTCGTTCCCGGATATTTTTGGTGGAGGCACCTATGTATGCGATGGTAGTATCACTAATTACGGATATTCTGGCCCCGGCTTGATTGGGTTGAGCAATCAAATTGGCGAATTGACAAAAGTTAGCACTAAAATATTGGCAGAAGTTTGTGAAGATGAAGATATTCTGGGTCAGATAAACTTCTTGGATTGTGAAGGAAACACACAGGTTCTGCTTTACAGTGGCGACGGTTCACTGGGTTTATCTAGTCAAATCAACGCTTTAACCGAAATAACAAAATTAACTTATGCCAAGGCTTGTGAAACTCCTATTTGCGTACCTGTGCAACCGGGCGATGAATTTGCAGAATTTGATGTGCCGCGCCAGTTGGTGTTAACTTGGGGCGAAAATTACCCCACGCAAACAGGGAGTTTGTGGCACACTCAAATTCCTAACCCCCGTGAGGATTTGGAATGGTGCCGAGATTTCGAGAATCTGAGTTATATCAAAGGAAATATTTATGGGCGATTGTTGTGGGGTAATTCAAAAATCAAATCGGGGATGCGATGTGTGGACGAGGATGAAGCCGATCGTATTCTCGATCTTATCGCTTTATTGAGTACAGCTACAGGCAAAAAGCGCTTCACTAAAGGGGGTGGAGTTAAGCTTGATCCGGCAGTGCGATCGGTGAGGTGTGTTCGAGCTGCGATCGCACAATTAAACGCGGAAGGGTTGGCAGAAGTTGTTCAATGTTTTGTTCCTCCAATCGGAGGTTGCTGATTATCTTGAAAATTATTTATCAATGAAGGAGCATTAATTTGATGGGTGAATTAATAAGTCTAAACCCCAATAACAACACGGGTACGATTCCCGATGAAATCGCCCGCGACAGCGAATTCCAAGCAGCGGATGCTGCACACGTAGAGCATCCAAATCCTCATGATCAATACCTCACTCAATCAGAAGCGGATGCAAGGTATCTAGGCACCGGGGGAGGGACGGGCATCGCGGCCACGATTTCAATATCGGCGATCGAGGGTGCGCTGCGCTCCAGATTTCGATCGAATTTCTTCATCGAATCCCACTATCTAGCCACAGCAGGGAATGGAAATTTTCCAGCCAGCTTTAGTAACGGGGGATTTGGATTTATTCGAGCGGAAGTTGATCGACCTGGAATCCTGAACCTGTCAACAGGCTCAAATTCTAACGGATTTGCAGTTTCCTCAACAGGAATGGGCAACAACGCTTCGGGGATTATTCTAGATGATGGGCCTATCACTTATGTTGGGATTATCAAAATCCCTGTACTTAGGGATGTAACTAATGATTTTGTGGTCGAGGTGGGTTTTCAGTCGTCAGGGAGCACGATCGGGATTGATGCTTGCTGCTTTGTTTACGATGCCAGTTCGGCTAACTGGCAATGCCACACTCGAACAAATGGGGATTTAGCCATAATCATCACAGCTACTCCTGTCGTTGCTAATCAATGGTTGGAACTGCAAATTGCAGTAAGTAATGGAATTGCAATTTTCACAATCAACGGAATTCAAGTATTAAGTACATCCCAAAAACTGCCTTTATCTCCTCGAATGGTGGGAGCGGGGATTGATATTCGGAAAACCACAGGAACCAGTGGCCGTGATACCTGGATAGATTATCAATCTGTAGAGCAAATCTTTGATCAATCTGCGAATGCCATTATTGAAGTGCAAGGGCGAGCATTAACAGATGAGGATATCCCCGCAACAATAGCACGAGATACTGAAGTTGACTCAAAAATTGCTAGTGCAATTCTAGCAAGTACAGGTGTTTTTTGGGGGAGTTGGAACTTTCTTGAGATGCTAGTAGAGAATGCTAATTTAAAAATTCGCCGATCTGGAACTCTGCTCCAGATTCAAGGGGAAATTTACATAACGATACCACCAGATACATTCTATGTAACCCTAGCTAATATTCCACAGGAATTCTATACCTTGCGACCCAAGACGTTTCCTGTTTCTGCTTACCCCTATTCGGGGAACCCCGTCTACGCAACTTTTGGGCTAATCGTTTATGGCGTTTCTCAGATCGGATTAGATCAGCCACAAATTGCAGCGGGAATACCTACACGCTACGATATCGATCAAGTTTTGGCAATAGATTAATTCGTAATCGAACGGTCGGGTTTCGCGATCAAAAAAGCGAGATACTGTAAATACCTCGCTCAGACTATCATCAAGTACGCTATCAATTCAAATCTTCACTACCTGAACCGCCATCTACTTCTTCATAATCCGGATCATCTTCATCGTACCCCCAACAATGCTCGCAGTGTAAGCACTTGTAAAATCCAAAATCCTCATCATACTTAACATCTTGCGAACCACATTGCGGACAAAATTTATCCAGCACTTTTTGAGTTTGTGTTTTCATATTTTCCGGTAAATACTTATTTTACAACAACCTGCTGATATTGAAAACGAGCTGCTTCGTATCGCTTATCACTGCCAGATTTTACTATTCCCCAGATTGCTTGAATAGCAGAATTTTGAGACATACCCTTTCGCTTGCAAGCTATAATCACAGCTCGCACTTCGGGTAAAAGTGGAGCCATCGGATCGGGAAACTGCCACCCTGCGGGGATAGGATCGAAATCGGTGGAATCAAGGTGCAGTAAAGACTCTAACTGGTGGAATGACTGGGGGAGAGATGGTGGAGAATCGCTAGACACTGGTGGAGTCTCCACCCTGAAATCCACCACCTTTGAATCCACAAACGGAACAAGAACCTCGCGCCATTCTCGCGACGAATCAAGCTTTATCCGTGCTTTGCCAGAAGCTTTCGGCTGGCTCGATTTATTCAAATCAACATCAGCCAAAAATTCAACTTGTAACATTTTTTGGACTAAATTACTCAACCCTGAAATGCCAAATAGACAAGACTGAGTATTGTTGTGAGCAGCAAAGGTTACAGGCATTTCTTGCTTACGCGACTTAGTAACGGCAAGTCTGGCGAATTCTTTTAAAAGCTCCTCGTCTTTGATAAAATCGCCATAAGTCGTGCATTCATCACAAATTAATGCAATAGCTTTATTGTCCCTCCATAAATTCTTTCTCCATTCATCTTCAGGAGTATCGGATTTAGCGAACTCCGTATATCTCACTTTCAACTCCTTTAGATATCGGCGAATTTCACGCTCTATTTCATCCCAAAGGTGATAACTCTCTAAACCCCTCCACTCAGAGCGGTTACTATCGGGGTCTAGCACTATCACCCGATATCCTTGCTCTTTTTTGCGCTGCGCCAACAACCTCAAGAACCAGCTTTTGCCACCACCTTGATTCCCCCATGCTAACGCCGTTTGGGAATCAAAAATTTCAACCCAACGAGCGGAATCAGAGAGAGAAGGGGCAGAAGAATCCGATTCCTCTACTTTGCCTTGCTTGGCAATTTCATCTAGTGTTCCTGGACTTGCGTGGGGAAGGGCTGGCAAATCCAATGCGAATTTGTCAGTAAAAATAGTGCGGGTTTGTGTGAGCAGTGTCGCCTTGTTCAAGTCAACCTTAGTCTGGATTTCGTCAGTTACAAACTGCAAATAAGCAGCGGCTTGTAGTTGCTCACCTTTTAATCGCGCAGCCTCCCAAATTGATTTAACAGCCACTATCCAAGCTTGCTCTTCCTTATCTTCGCCTGCGAAGTGCAGCGCCGTAGCAAAAGCTCCGGCCCCAACGATCGCACCGACCAGCCGCAAAACTCCCGCGCCTTGTTGCCGATCTAAAACTTTTTCGTTGCCGACCAGCCAACAGGGTCGAACACGATCGCCCGACAAGACACACTGAGTATCAACGGGCTGGGTGCCGATACCGACGCCCAACCCTACGACACCAAGCGCTAACAGTAGTAGCAGCTTAATTCGCATATTTTACCGCCAGAAAAAGAGCAAAGATTGCGATCACCCCGATGCTCAGAGGCACTGTGGCAGCGGAAATAAATTCACTCAAGATTTGAAGGATTGGCAGAACAATATCCCAGTCACCACAAATTGAACCGATAACCACGGCGACGGCATCAACCCACGTCAGATCGGGACGATCGCAGCAATAGGCAACAGCTACAAATCTCAGGAGAATAGAACCCAGTCCCAGGCCTGGAATCAAACGCCCCAAAAGTGTCACTGCAAGAGCGCTACTACAAATCAATCCAGCCCTCGCGCCATCAACGGATAAATCACTAAAAATCTCACGACCTTTTTTTTGAGATTGCGCCGGGGGATTGTACCCCATATCATTGAAATCGAAAGTTTGAGAAGAGTAGATCGGCATCAATGTATCCATTATTTTCTCCCAAATAAACCACTAAAAAATCCACCTATTTTAGGTACAACAGCGGATGCACGGCCGACGGGTTCACCCTTCCAGTACGCTTCTTTTTGGGAGGCTTGAATTGCCAACTGCTTATCCAAGCTGGCAGATAAAGAAACTTGCTGCTCGTAAGAAGTACCAAGTTCTGTATATTTCGCAGCAACTGCTTTCGACTGAATCCCATATTTTCGGAGAATCAACGCAAGCTCTGACTGCGTTTCTACAGTTTTCAAACCGATTTTCGAGATACTTTCAGCCTTAATTACATTCAAGTCCAGATTAAAGCTGGCTTGCTCATAAACGAGTGCAGCCTCGTGCTTACCCGCAGCCCGCAGTCCGTTTGCAACAAATTTGACAATTGCTTCGTTCGTCTTAAAACCATGCTTTAGAGCTTCAAGTGCTAACTCTTCTATCTCCTTCTGGCAGTCCTCAATTATTGCCAAATTCTTGGCGAAAATCTTGGACTTTTTAACTTGCTCCTTGGCTTCTTTTGCATACAATGAACTATCCCTAACGTCATCATCTGACAAAACACCAAATTTAGAATAGGTTTGGTTAAAGAACTGCCCCACTCTTTGCGCTAGCGGATTTTGCTGAACAACTCTCGACAACATAATCAATCCCCTCTTAAATTTTTGACTTGACCGATCACCTCAATGCCGCGAGCATCTGTGACACCTTCCGCCCTCAAATCCGTGGCAGCTACGCGAACAGCTTGCTGAGAGTTTTTGGCTGTCACGATCAGGATTTTCGGGGTATTGTAACAGCGCAAGATTTTGACCTTGTAATAAGCCATGTTTAAGACTCCTGAAGCTTCTTGATACCAGCCGCCACTTCCTCAGTGAAACCGAGTTGGACTTCGGCGGCTGCCTGCTTTCCGAGGGCCCGCCCCAATTCCCTGTAATTGTTCAACAACCCGGATTTCAAAGCAGAAATTTGAGTCAAATTGGTGTCAGCCGCCACCGCTGCTGTAGAGGCTATCTGGTTGTGCAGATCGACAAACACGATCGCCGATGTCACGGGAGAAGGCTCTGACACCTTATCCACTAACTTACGAAGCTCAGCAAACTTCTGAGCATTCAAAAGTTTGATGGCATCTACAGCGACGTGGGAGTATTCAGTGGCACGAGCTCCCCCACGTCGCAAAATCTTAATATCTAAGGAGTAAATGCTGGTCAGCTTGGCGATCGCCCTCTGTAAAGCTGGCTTGTTCAAATCCAAAAGGCGTTGAATTTGCGCGGCGGAATACCAATCAATCGATTCTAATTCAGTACAATCGATTCGCTCGCAGTCAATATCAACAACATAGTCGGTTTCAGCTTCCATTTAGTCCTCTGGTTGTATGGAATCGATTCAAATCGATTCAAATCGATTTAAATCGATAACCCAATATTAAAAGGGATTCAACAGGAAAGGTACTAGCCACTGACCAACGATTAGTCACCGACCAAAATCGATTTGAATCGATTCAAACTCGCACAAAAAAGCCCCCTCCACAAGGGAGAGGGCTGCAACAATTTAATTAGGGTGTAACCGTGAGTATATCTCACCCAGGAGCCTCTTTATATATGGCTTAGGCTCCCTATATTTAGGGTCGCTTTCTGCTTTCAAGTAATTGTAGAGACTGTGCAGCGGTATCTCTGTTTCGCGGGAGATTTTATACACAGACCATTGAGTCAACTGTCGAAAAGTTTTCGGATCTAACGATTTATGTGATATATTCTGCATATCGCCTGCCTGGTTTAAGTAAGGTGATCGGCTCCTGGTTGTTTCCGCAACGCAGGAGCATTTTAATTTCTAATTCTTGGTAAATCTAGCGATCGAATATCCTTCGACAATCGCCACCTGCAACACAGCCAGCAGTTTAAGCCCCTCATTCGTCTGAATAGCAGCAGACGTGAGGACTTCCGGCATATCCGGACCACAACCGACTACACCCATTAAGTTTTCGCGAAACGAGCCGCCTTCACGCAAGCTGTAGGCAACGGCTTCTAGTAATGCCAACTTTTGGTCTAAATTCGCTTCACAAAATTCAGCACCAAAAAGCGCTGAGAGAGCGCTAGATACTGACGGCTCGTCAATTTCACCAATCCGTTCGTAGTCAATGCGAGTATCTTCGGTAATCATCTTTAATCAATTCCTCAAAAAATGAGCGATCGCCCTTGCGAACAAACACGATCGCCACAACAGATAAATGGGGAGAAACACCCGTCAGCCCGGATCGCGCACCACTAAGGCAGGTGCCGCCATCAAAAACTAGAAAGGGATGGGGTCGTAGTCAGCCTCAGAGTTAAAATTCGTAGAATCTTTTTCTGACTCTGGAGACTTTGGGGATTGCGATTCTTCCACCTCACCACGCTTTAATTCGTTGTGAAAGTGGACTACCAAAATAGCCGTCAGCTTGATGGCCGCTTCGGCGAGCCTAGGGTATTCTTCGAGTTCGTATTTGCCCGCTCCGATCATCGCGGACAACAACTGCGTTGCCACAACTTCACCGTGAGGTTGATTGCAATCAGGCTCGCAGAAATACTCGCGGATTGCTAACACCTGCTCCGGCGTGAGTTCTTGCATTCGGATCTAAACTCCCAAATATTTGCCTTTGTGTTGTACCTGAAACCACAGGACTTAACGTCATAAAATAACTGGTAAACCCTAATTTGCCCCTTAGTAGGAAACACCTCTAAAGCTCGGAGAATTTTAATCCGAAGCGATGGAGTAATTCGTCGCCCGATCGTCATCACATTGGCTGGCAGTGGCAAGTTATTGTCCGGCGAGGGCATCCCCTCCCGATCGGGGTCGTCATCCATGAAGGTTTTTGATCGATAATCGGCAGAGCAAATCAGCCGTAGGTAGCGCTTAGTGGCGAGTTTTCGGCAGTCTAGGTCGGGGTACTCGTCATAGCTCTCGAAAAAATCCGGACATCGAGGAGGAAAATCTGCCATATCTCACCTCATCAGCGACCACTTACGATCGCCCGTACTCCAGCGGTATCCCAAAGTTTTGAGATTGTCATAGAGCACCAATTTGTCGAGTCCCCTGCATCCTGGGAGGAATGCCAGAGCCTGTTCATATTTCTTGAGCTTGATTTTTGCCATAGGGTATAATCGGTAAGAGCTGGTGAAGGAAGGGCGATCGCAGGATCTACGTTGCGATCGCCCGGTTGCTTGGCTAGAGCGTAATCTTGCGGCGTCACCCGCAAGTCTGGAGAGGCGGTGAAGCGAGCCTCAAAATCTAAAATCTGAGTCCCAAAACCAAAAGTGTCCGAAATTTCGGACACTTTTTAGGTTTGACGGGAATTATTTTCGCTCTGGCCAAGTGGAAAATCAGCCAGAGTCTGTATCAATGTGGGGTTGCCATTCCGTTGGTGACAAGGAAATCATTTTATCCACAATTCCCTGAGCAGCAAGAAGTGCAGATTCTCGACTTCCAAAGGGTTGCGAGGAGTTGTGTACCATCACCCTGCCATATTCTGACTTACCAGGACATGGGTCTAGCGGCGACCAAATAGAGAAGCCGTGACCTGGAACAGGTTTAGTATTCTTCCACACCAAAATGATATGAAAATCCCGGTAAAAGCGATGCCATCTTTTCATTGCGTCCCCTCTGGTAGGTGTCGTCAGTCTTGGAAACTGTCCGAAATTTCGGACACTTTTGACAGAAACTTCGGTGGTTGCGCGGTTTCGCCCATCGCTTAAATCGCTTAAACTCTAGAAAAACCAGGTTTAACATGAACCTCAAACGACGAATCGAATGGCGCAAATGGTTTGGTGTGGCAGGCTGGATGGCGCTGGGTTACTTCATTGGCCGCCCCGATCAGTTGGAACGGATAGCTCAGAATCTAAATACCTGGGCCGAAAGCCAGCCTCGGTATATAATTCCTGCGACAGTAACGACCATCCATCAGCCAGTGTTAATCCACAGGCAACCAGTTATAGTCCGACCAGCCATAGTTGCAGTGCCTCAAACTCAGCCACAGGTTCAGAATGGCTGGAGCCAGCTTTCAGATCCACAAGCGCGGTTTTCTGTTCTGGTTCCAGGTGCCGTCGAGAAAAAAGGAAACTCCCAAGAGCAGACCTTCTCCGTGACGACGGCGAATGAGTTTTACAACATCAGACGCCAATTGAGCTTTCGCAATTCCGAACTCATCAGTGATAAAGGGAAGCAGGTATTTCTAGAAAATGTTGCCGACAATCTTAACCTTGAAGAGTTTAGAGTTGTCGGCAAGCGAAGTTTTGGGCTAAATGGGAATCCAGGAGTGGAGATCCACTTACAACATAGAGATGTCAATGTACCACCCACGGTAATGAGGCAAATCATTGTTGGTGATCGCTTTTACTCACTTTGGGTGACAACTCCCTACCCACAGAATGCTCAAACATTTTTGAGTTCGTTCCGCCCACACTAGACAGCGCTAGACAATAGCACTAGACAAACGAATAGGTGGAACATCAGCCTCTCCGATCAGCGCGATCGGGGAGGCTGAACTATTTAATTTTCAAGGTTCGGTACAGCCAATATCTTTTTTTCAGTACGGTGAGAGTTCAACTCTACAAATGCTTGAACAACTTCATCGGCGGTGCAGTTATACGTCTGCATAATCTTAGGAACCAATAACACATGAGGAGAGGAAATACCCCTTTCCCATTCGCTGATAGTTGATTCCCTCACCCCAATAAGGTCAGAAGCCTGTCTTTGCGTTAGTTTTACTCGTCTTCGTAAGAACACAGGAGTTAATGGTTGTTTTCTTTCTTGTGTCATAGTATAGTAAAACTAACGGAAAAACGCAAGTGTTTTTCCGTTAGTTCCCGTAAAGGACAAAAAACAGCAGGCCGGTGATTAGCGTCCACGGTCTGCTGACTCAAATATAAGTTTCAAACCGACGAGATCGATCGGACTGAGCGATATAAGTCCTGCGGGCATTCGTTCGCCGAAGAATCCGGGGTTACCACCCTTGTATCTTGAGTCACCCCAAACGAGGGAAAGGTATCTCACCCCCCACTTACCGAGCAACGATGCCAAAAGCCTTTTCGCTGGTTTTGATTGTCGGGTTTTGCTTACATTTCTCCGCCACGCCAGATACTCCGCCACCACCGGGAAGCGGTCGGCGCGAGCCTCACATTCAGGAGGTGATTCCCATGTAAAACAGTTCGAGCGCTGAGATTTTCATTGCATTTGACTAATGGCTTCCAGCGATCGCTACACAGAGGGCGATCGCTTCCTCCCCCCTCTCCCTTACACACAAAAGGATGCCCGCTATGGTCACGGCAACCAGTAAACCAATATCACCACCAACTCGCCCCGCCGACATGACGCGGGAGCAAGCCGAAACAGTAACCCAGCAAATCAAGGAGAACTTCGACAGCTTAGGCAATATGCTGCTCGCCGCTCGTGAGCAGAAAGCTTACAAAGTATTGGGATATCGGAGCTTTGAATCTTACTGTCAAAGCGAATTCGGCAAATCCAGCAGCACGGCTTACCAGGCGATCGAAGATGCAAAAGTGCGATCGCAATTAGAGGCCCGCATCTCGGAGAACTATGGTGAAGAAGTAACCCTCAAATTCCCATCCTCACACCTGCGACCCTTAAAAGCTGTAGAAGATATTGACGACAAATTGAGAGCAATTGAGTACGCTCAAAAACTGGCAGAAGGCGAAGGGAAAAAGCCTACAAAGCAGCATCTAGAAATAGCCGTATTTGAAATTTCAGGCAAACGTTCAGAGGATTTCAGAAGTGCTATTCAAAAGCTGGGATTCGTCAAAGGGGTACAAGTCGAAACAATATCACCTATCAAAAAAGACAGAGGCATTGTCACCAATCTTGATAAGGCTGGGCTGATTTATGTAGAGCATTATTACGGAAATAATAAATCCGTGCCCTACCGTCCAACAGAATTAAGAATCTTAACTGACAAAGAGAAACCTGCTAACCCGTTAGAAGGCAGCGTCGCCGCCAAGGGTGACAGAGTATTGATTTATGCAGAAGGCTTGCAAGGTAAAAAGGGAACTATTTACACCTGGAAGGAAGGTAAACAAACACTGGTAATGATTGATGGGCAAAACAGCCCAAGTTTGATTGCCTATGCCGAAATGGAACTGATTAAGCCTGAGCAAAAAAATACTAACTGGGAAGCCGATTTAAGCTGGGATACCACAAAACAGACCTATTACTATTTTCAAAAAGAAGACCTAATATATTCTAACAAGTGGCCTGCCGGCTTAACCCTATCCCCTTACTCCCACGAATTAAGCCCGATCGATTTCATGGCATCCTGGGAGGACAAATTCGCAGGGGAGCTACTGGAAGGACTGGCTACACCCGCGAATTTGAAGACGTTGGTGTTGTCAAAGGCGATCGAACTCCCAGAGCAACAAGGAAAGGAATTTGTCACCGATTTGATTGCCAGCTTAAATCAATTATTTCCGCAAGTTTCCAAACCCCCTAAAGCTATGGGAATAAGCTTTAGTCGGACAATCAACGAATTGACTTCCGGCAGAAAAACGCAAACCCGGCGCGCGTGGCAAGATGACTATGCCAAAAATTTCATTCGATACTTTGACGAAAATATCGCCATCCCAGCACTAGACAAAGGGCGACACCGTGGCGGCTGCGAACTAGGATTTATCAAGCTTACTCAACGCCCATACCAACAGTATTTGTCAGAAATGTCACCCACCGACCTGCAAGAGGAAGGCGGCATGGTTGCCACAACACAAGAATTTATCGACACATATTTTGAAGGTCAAGACAAGCTAGTCTGGGTGCTGCATTTTGAATTCCTTGCCACACTCAACGCCAGAAATGCAGACACGTTAGTAGCAGAAAACCAGCAATTACGTGAACGCTTAGCCGAAGCTGAAGCCGCTATAGAAGCAATAGTAAATACAGCGTGTACAGCTTCGCCCCTGGCGTCCTCAGAAGTCGTTGAATTTTTACTCAAAAATACCCCCGAAACTTCAACGCCAGGGGACACCGCAGCGCACCCCGATTTCTTACTAGAAAATAACTCCGAAATCGCAAGCCCAGGGGACACCGCAGCGCACTTCGATTCATGGAAAGAATTACTGGCAAGCAATGGATTTATACCTGTCCCCTATCAATTGGAAGGATTTTTCAAAGGTCACTGGCGAGGATGGAATTTCTTTTTTCACTCCCCCAATGGTGGAGCAATAGCAATAGACATCGCCAACGAGAAAGAGGAAATGTTTACGAGATGCACCGAGGTTGATTTCGATATCGACTTAAACAACGAAGAAGCAATTGTCAACTGGGTGAGAGGAGTTATCAACAAAGTAGAAGATTTTTGCCCCGGTCAATTAGCACTCGATCTCGATACTGGAGAAAGTACCGACTTATTAGAATCAGCACCAGCTATTCAATCTATCCAATCTCTAAAGCAAGATATCAACTCAGCCATTACAACAAGAAAAAAGAAGACTGAAGATGAGTTAGAGGAATTAACGCAGGAACTACTACGAACCAAAAATGAGAAGAAGATACAAACAATAAGAGCAGATATCAGAACACTAGAAACCAGACTAAAGGATATTGCCAATTTTGTAACCAGCCGAATCGGCGACTCGGTGATTAGGAATAAATTTCCAGAGAAAAAAGGAATTATTGAAAAATTAGACGTATCTGTGACAGGATTACCAACGGCATGGGTAATGTGGCCCCAAGAATATGAAGAAGAACCCAATTCACCACAAGAACACACTATCGGAACCCTAACAAATCTTAGTAGCGCTAGCCGTGGTGAGAAATAGTATGCAAAAACCACTAGGCAGACCACTATCAAGCGACTGGGTATCTACATCCCAAGCAGCTTATGAATTAGGAATTAGCAGAAATCATTTACTCAATTTAAAAACTGACGGCACCTTTAAGTTAGGTCGCCACTGTCGCGATATTCGGCGCACAAATTCCATGCGAGCTACCTATAAATGGAATCTCCGGCCCCTTATCCAATATTTTCTGAAGGAGGGGGAGATTCGCTAGCTATGCAAAAAACTTTGACCGCCAGTGAATCCCTATTAACTTACCCGCCCGACTGGATTGTAGAGCCAGTCGTGGGTAAGCGGCCTATACGAACAAACTGGACAAAGACCGATTTAGATCGCCTTTCATCCCTCGCAGAATTAGAGAGCGGCAGGGCGACAGGTTTGGGATTGAAGCTTGGCAAGGGATTTCTAGCGATTGATATTGACGGCCCATCCGCTGCCAAACTACTCGAAAAGTTAGCTGGGGAAAACGACCTCTCCGATTTCTCGAAAACAACCGCATGGACTAGCGGCCGCCCTGGTAGAAAGCAGTGCCTTTTTTGGGTGCCGGAAGCCGCTTGGGAGCGAGTTAGATATCAGAAAATCCTCACCGGTGTCGTAGGAGATGACGGCAAAAAAGAGTGCCTAGAATTTCGTTGGGTAGGTCATCAAAGCGTATTGCCGCCATCCATCCATCCGGACACGGGCAAGCCGTATCTTTGGATAAATAATCCACTACAATCTCCACCGCTTCAAGCCCCTGAATGGTTGGTTGAATTGTGTGAAAGTCAGCAGAGCAAGAAGGCAAACGATAATTCACGGATACAGAAGACTAAGCGTATTACCGCCAACCGTGAAACGTACAGCGAGGTCAATGATGATGGATTGGATTTAGTCAGATTTCCCGCCCGATTGTTCTCCCATTTTGGCCGCCAGATGTCGATCTGGTTGTTAGCGCGTCGCTTCGATTTATCGCGCCACCGTCACGGGGGGAAATCCAAGGGCTCAGGGATTGGAACATTCACACTGTTAGCAGCTAGCAGAATACTTGATCGCTCCAAACATCGGGTGCGCCGCTTGCTATGTGAGGCCAAAAAGTCGGGTCTTATCCGCAACTTTCATCAGAAAGGGGACTGGGTAAAGGTCTACTACACAAGTTTTGAAAAAGTTGTTGTGATCGCCGGCCTGGAAAAAATCGGCCCGATCGCCGCCATTGATATAGATGATCTGAGCTCGCTGCACATCCTCGCCACAGAAATCGAAGCTCAAAATCAGCAAAAGCTTTCACTCTACTGCAAACGTCAGGAGGAAATCGAACAGATAAAAGCTCAGGGATTAGACCCTGAAAAAACTCCCAGCCGCATTGTGCAGCCGGGGGCTCTTCACACCTGCGAATTACCGGCGCGGGTACTGGCAAGGGGCTCTCGTTTTCTTTATTGCGAGTCGGGATTTAATTTCTACGGTGGGAGTCAAGAGGCGATCGCCAACAATCGGGAAGTATCTCCGGCAACTGTTAGCCGACACCTCTCAAACTCCTATCGTTTGGAATCTACACCAGTTCAACAAAAGCGATCGGGAATTCCCCCAATTGTCAAAAAGCAGTTGCTCGAAAAACTGCCGCAATTGAAGGGAATGCCCGCCGCTTTGTGCGCGGAGGATGGCTTGCTATTCTTACACGATAACTGGTGGAAACCTCATCCGAACATCTATTTGCTGGAGCATAGGCTAGTTTCAGCCCGTCGCCGAAGGAGCCGCATCCAGGCACAAAAATAGATAAGAGAAATTTATACTTGGAAACAGCCGAGGCCAAAATTTTAGACAATAAGTTTTACTTAATTAACTTCTTGATTTCAAGAGATTTAGAAAAGTCAAAACCCACAGCTAAATGCCAAGGCTTCAAAAAAATTTCTAATCAAACCGGGGAAAGGAAAAGCAAAAACGATCAGAGTCTAAAAACGTCCGATTTTTCGGATACTTTTGGCAGAGTTTTACTGTACACAAAAGAAACAGAACAACCACTATGGACAATACAGTATCAACCAATCGGGGAAAATTTGTAGCAGCGGTTTCAAAAGTCCTTTCTGGAAAATATACCGAAACCGCTGGGAAGGCTCAATTAACAAAGATAGTTAATCAATGGAAAAAAGAAGAGCCTCGCAACGTTATTAAAAAGTCGATCGAAGAATACCTACTAACAATCGACTTGCCAAAAGAAGCCAATTGGATAACAAAAAGATACACTTATGTGCCCGGACTTTTTTGGCTGGAGAACTCTAGCAACAAGTACGGCGACACGGTGCTTGGATGGTATGACGACCCATTGCAAATCCAAGCTGAGGAACTCCCACTCAAACTTCATTGCCGACCCTTTGAGGATGACCGTTATATTGAAGTCCTTGACTGGTCAGGGTGGCAGCACAAAGGATTTGCCGCTGCAGAAGACTTACCTTTGCGC
This sequence comes from Microcoleus sp. B4-C1, assembly GCF_036705285.1. NCBI lineage: Bacteria > Bacillati > Cyanobacteriota > Cyanophyceae > Oscillatoriales > Microcoleaceae > Microcoleus > Microcoleus sp. B4-C1. Next base: position 58,232 of record NZ_JAUBUC010000036.1, read on the forward strand.
TGCCACAATAATCAGGTTGAGATTCCTATAGAAAAAACGTGGTTTTTCGCAAAACTCAAATACGCTGCGCCGTGCCAACTACAGTGGGAAAGAAAGTACAATGACATACCGGAAGAGAAAGGGCTTTACGTTCTTCGATCTATTATTCCTTATGGATTTTGGCAAGCCTGGAAGTGGTGGCCAGAAGCGAGAGAATGGTATTATAAACACCGCCCAGAGCTTTTTGAAGAAGAGGAAATTTGGGGCGAAAAATTAACGTGGCACGAACCTCCGAATAGTTATTCCGTTGTTTTAAGCCCCAATAATAGCCAGCTAGTAAAAAATCAAATATTTCATATTGAGGAATAAAGAAAAATATCAAAGTTTGTCGCAATAAGTTAACAGTAGGCGATCGTAAGCTTGCTGTTGATCGCGCTTATTGAGAGCCAAGTGATAAGTCTGTGTGTGTGTCGCGAGGCTGTGACCCATTTGCTTCGCAGCTAGTGAAACATCTAACCCAAAACTCATCGCCCGAATCGCCCAAGCGTGGCGCAAATCATAGGCGCAAAAATTGGCGGGCGACCTCGCGAAAAACTTACAAACGCGATCGCCAAAGTCGGCATGACAGTTGCCAGTAACAGGCGGCCTCTTGACATTCTGCAAGTCCCACTTCTCCGCCCATTCCGGTCTAAGCGGCCAGCACTGCCGATAGCCGGTTTTGCCTTCTAACACTTGGGCGATCGGAAACTCGCTCAAATCCAAATAAAACGCTTCGTGATCGCGCAAACCGTAAGCAGCAATTACCCCATAAACCCACTGCCACTCAGGATTCTGGATTTGGTCGAAGCAAGCCGCGATAACGTCATCTGGGGGTAAGTATCGAGGCTGTACTTTTGTCGGGGAGTAGGAGCCAAGCAAATCACTCACGTCCAAATCAATCCCCGCAAATTGAGCGAGCTGACGAAATGCTAAACAAAAGCGGCGCCGCTGCCGGGTATTGGGTGTCGTTTTTGAGATCGCACTTAAAAACACATCTGGGGCGATCGGCTCATCTGCGGCCAACTGATTAAAAGGTTGCAGATAATCGGTTTTCCAAGTTGTCGCGCAAACCGCACCTCGCTTGCTTTGCTCGAATTTCGCCAACCAATCGGCGATCGTCTCAGGCGGCTTAGAATTGCCGCCACAGTAATCAGCCCAGTCAAATTTCCTAGCATCCCGCAAATAACCCACCTTGCGAGCTTCCTTCTCAGCCAAAGATATTCCGGCAATATTCGCATGGATGCCTAGCGCGATTTGCTGCTGGCACGGCGATAACTTGCTGGAACCGGGGCGCGGGGGGAGCACGGCCCGAAGATAAAGGCGATCGCCCCGCTGCAAAATGGAGACCCCTGTCTTGGCTGCCTTCAATCGGCCGTTTGCCTGATTGATTTTTGGATTGTTTGGCACTGACTTAAAACTGCACTACTTTGTCTAACCAATTATATGTGATTGTGTGCGATTTACAATCCGCAACAATCACCTAAACCTTGACTTGTAACCGTTTCGAGCTATTTAAAAACATGACTTAAAAAGGCGGCACCCAGATTTGAACTGGGGGTGGAGGTTTTGCAGACCTCTGCCTTACCACTTGGCTATGCCGCCGTTACGTCTGAAATTTGACGTTTTCTTATAGTACACCAAATCTCAAAAATTTTAACATACCTGTCAAAAATTTCGTAAAGCGCAGCTATCCCCTAGGGAATCGCCCTTTTTTCCCATATCCCCAAAACCCATCCGAGGCTATTCTAGAACTACATCGATCGCCCGCAACACCAGCCATGACACCAGTTTCTCCCCTACTCGTCGCCCAAATCACCGACACTCACTTGTTTGCAGAGCTCGATCGAGAATGGAAAGGCCTCTCAACAACCCGCACCCTCCAAGCAGTTCTCGATCGCTTGCAACAGATACAGCCGCCGCCCGACTTACTGCTGCTGACAGGCGACTTATCCCAAGACGAAACACCCGAATCCTACCAGCGCCTCGTCTCCCTCATCGCCCCCCTCGGAATTCCCGCCTACTGGATACCTGGGAACCACGACAACATCCCAGTCATGCAGCAAATATTAGATAAGTCGCCTCTTTCCCCAGAAAAATCATGGATGCTAGGAAACTGGCAATTTCTATTACTTTCGAGTGTGGAAGCCGGATGCGACGGCGGGCGGCTTTCCCCAGAAAGCTTGAATTGGCTAGACTCTCAACTGCAACAAACGGGCGATCGACCTGTTATTATTGCCTTGCACCATCATCCTTTGCCGATCGACTGTGAAATAATGGATGGAATGATGCTGCACAATGCCGATGAATTTTTGGCAATTGTCGATCGATATCCTCAAATCAAAATCGTTCTTTGCGGCCACATTCACCAAGAATTTCACCAACAGCGGGGCTTAGTTACCTACTTGGGGACACCCAGCACCTGCCTCCAACTTTTACCGAAAAGCCATCCGATTATAGTTGACGAAATCCCGCCGGGATTTAGATTGCTTGAATTGGCGATCGACGGTACTTGGAAGACCAGAGTTGAGCGAGTTACCGAAGCATCGCCACCCCTTTAATAATTTTCGATAGCCTAAAATTTATTTTTATCAAATTTACATTTTTTTGTCAATCCATCAACAGATAGATTGTTGTGAGCAACCCCATCTATTATGATAAGTATAGGCTTTAGATTGCAGGCATAGCTAGAGTGAGCGGCAACGAATAAAAATATATCTAGCAACTTTACAAAACAGGAAAAACTAAATATATGTCTGAACTCAATGGCGTCATGATGCAGTATTTCCACTGGTACAGCCCCGACGACGGCAGCCTGTGGAATCAGCTAGCGAAATCTGCAAAAGATTTAGCCAAAATAGGCGTTACATCCCTGTGGTTGCCACCCGCCTATAAAGGAACCGGCGGCGGTATGGATGTGGGTTACGGCGTCTACGACTTATTCGATTTAGGCGAGTTCGACCAAAAAGGGTCGGTACGCACGAAATACGGCACAAAAGATGAGTATTTGGCCGCGATTAAAGCTGCCCAAGATGCTGGAATTCGGATTTATGCCGATGTTGTCCTCAACCACAAATTAGGTGCCGATGCAGAAGAAGAAGCCGAAGCCACACCCTTCAATCCCGACAACCGGAATGACACCGTAGGCGAATATCAAAAAATCAAAGCTTGGACGCATTTTACCTTCCCCGGCCGCGACAAAAAATATTCCAGCATGGAGTGGCATTGGTGGCATTTTGACGCCATTGATTACAACGTTTACAACACAGAAAACCATGCCGTTTACCTGCTAAAAGGCAAAGAATTCGATCAAGGAGTAGACTTAGAAAAAGGCAATTATGACTACCTGATGGGTTGCGATTTAGATATGGACAACCCAGAAGTAAGCGGGGAGTTAAAATACTGGGGTGAGTGGTATGTCGATACAACAAACGTTGACGGCTTTCGCTTCGATGCCGTCAAACACGTTAAAGCAGAATTTTTCCAAGAATGGTTGGAACACGTCCGCCACTATGCCCAACGCGACCTATTTGCCGTCGGCGAATATTGGTCTTACGAAGTGGAAGCTTTGCACTACTTCCTGGAAGCAACTGGCGGTAAAGTCTCCTTATTTGACGCGCCCCTCCACTACAACTTCCACGCTGCTAGCAAGGCCGGCAATAGCTACGATTTGCGAACAATTTTTGATAACACTCTCGTCCAACAGCAACCTGCCCTCGCCGTTACCTTGGTTGACAACCACGATTCGCAACCCTTGCAATCCCTAGAATCAGTTGTCGAGGCTTGGTTTAAACCCCTTGCCTACGCTTTAATTCTGCTGCGGCGCGAAGGATATCCGTGCATTTTTTACCCGGATTATTACGGCGCTAACTATAAGGATACAGCAAATGATGGCAATGAATACGAGATTTGGTTAGACAAACATAAGTTTATGGTAGATAAATTCTTGTTCGCGCGCCAAACTTATTCCTACGGCAATCAGTACGATTACTTCGACCACGCCAATACCATTGGCTGGACGAGACTCGGAGATGAAGAACATCCGGGCGGTATGGCTGTGGTACTCAGTAACGGAGGCGATGGCACTAAGTTTATGGAAGTCGGACAGCCGAATCGAACTTATATTGACATCACCGAACACATCCAAGAACCAATCACAACTAATGACGATGGTTGGGCTGATTTTCGGTGTAACGCCGGTTCTGTTTCGGTTTGGGTGCCACAGCCGTAAGAACTGCGTTAAAATTGACGTACTCCTCTGCCTAAAGTAGGGTGTGTACTGCACACCTTACCGCTATAATTAGTACATTAAACCACTTTTTACTTTCATAATTTTGATGACGAAAAGTTGTTTGTAGTGAGGACTAAAGTCCTCTCTATAGTATTATTTTTATGCTATGCGATCGCCCCAAAAAATATTTATATAAAAAAATATGAAACTTTCAGAAAAAGTTGCAGTTATTACCGGCGGTGGGTCGGGTATTGGTCATGCAGCAGCAATTTTAATGGCCAAGGAAGGCGCCAAAGTTGCTATTATCGATCGCATTTTGGAAACGGGGCAAGAAACCGTCCGCCAGTTGGTCAATGAAGGAGGCTGCGGGCTGGCTATTGCCGCAGATGTTGGGGATTATCAGCAAATGCAAAAAGCATTTCAAACAATTTTTGACAAATATCAAAGAATTGATATTTTGTTTGCCAATGCGGGTATTAACGGTGTATGGTCGCCGATAGAGGAGATAGAACCCGATGAGTGGGATCGGACAATTAACACCAACCTTAGAGGAACATTTTTGGCTGTTAAGTATGCTGTTCCTCATCTGAAAAAACAAGGAGGTTCAATTGTAATTACATCCTCGATTAATGGCACCAGAAGTTTCAGGAAAGTTGGTGCAACGGCCTACGCTTGTTCAAAAGCTGCCCAAGTAGCCTTTGCAAAAATGCTGGCGCTAGAACTCGCAGCCTGCCAAATCAGAGTCAATGTGATCTGTCCGGGCGGGGTGCTAACTGCAATTGAAGAAAGCACCGTTAAGCGCCATCTCGATCGCATTCCAGTCCCGCCTGATTCCATTCAAGACATGATTCCTTTGACGGATAATACCGCAGGTTCTAGCGAAGAAGTCGCCCAATTAGTGTTATTTCTGGTATCACATTCCTCCAGCTTCATCACAGGTACTGAAGTCTGGATTGATGGTGGCGGTTCTTTGATTTAAAATCTCAATAGTTTATTTTTATCACTCGGCGGTTGAAACGGCTTCTTGTCAAATTAAGTCCGCCTGCGCGGACTAAGAAATAAGAATTTCTAATGACTAATTATGAATTGTTTGACAGCAGTTTGCAATGTCTGCGGCAGCCACTTATCGTACTGAGGATAAACAGGCAAACGCTTTACGAGTTGCCATCCTGCTGCTGCTAAAATTTCTGTTAAAGTTTGGTGTTGCAGGTGAGGATAATCGGGATTAACTTCATCCCGCGGCCCGATTCCTCCTAAATCTCTAGCACCTGCTTCTAAACAAGCCAGCAATATGTCTGGTTGTGCAACTAAATTGGGCGGAATTTGTAGGGCAATTTCATCAGGTAAAATGCTGCGGGCGATCGCAATTACTTCGGGCATTTTTGTAGCATCAAAAACTTCACCGTCCCAACTTTGTTGATTTCCGGGACTGTGTGGCTGGAGGATAACTTCTTGAATGTGATTGTATCGCGAATGAATGCGGGCGATCGCCTCTAAAGTCTCCACCCAATCTGCCTCACTTTCCCCAATTCCCAGCAGCAAACCAGTTGTGAATGGAATCTTTAATTCCCCAGCAAATTCTAACTGTTGGAGCCGCAGCGTCGGCACTTTACTCGGTGCGTGTCGATGAACCGTTTGTAACAAATGTGGGGCAAGCTGTTCTAGCATCAGCCCCATCGATACATTTACCTCTTTTAACAGTGCCATCTCCTCAAAGCTGAGCGGCCCCACATTAGTATGCGGCAAAAATCCCAGAGCAAGTGCCAGTTCGCACAAATCGTAAATCCGCTGCAACCAAGCTTTTCGCCGTTGACTGTGAGGATGTACCTCGCCGCTGAGGATGAGAATTTCAATTACACCTTGAGTTTGCAGCAAGTTGAGCTGTTTTTCGGCTTCTGCGAGTGTTAGCCAAGGACTTTGCAGGGGTTCTGCCCGAAAATTGCAATAGGTGCAGCGGTTAAAACACTCGTAAGTGGGAACGAGGGTATAAGCAGGGCTGTAGGTGACGGTGCGAGACATTCCTTGGGATTTTTATCGATCGGACTTACGCAACAACATATATCTGTGCAGTGCGAGTTTTGCGGTTGGCGATCGCAACCCTTCATCTATCTTAACACTGACGCCCGTCCCGAATCTCGTTGCCCAGGTAGATTATGAGTATTCTTCTTTCGTGGGCGATCGTCCACAAATTCCGCATTCAGCTTTTCAACTCCTTATATAGCAAGCCTTCTGGCTTTTAAAAAGCATAATTTATGACACATATAAGAAAAACTGTTCTTAAAAGGCCTTTACAAACTGAAATAAAAGCTTTATGTTTATTTACATGGCGGAACACAAAGCCGTCACGAACATTGAAAACCAAATAAAGCAATCATAAACAAATGACAACAACCTTACAGCAGCGCGAAAGCGCCAATGTCTGGGAACGCTTTTGTGAGTGGGTAACATCAACCGACAACCGCATTTATGTAGGTTGGTTCGGCGTCTTGATGATTCCTACACTCCTGAGCGCCACCATCTGCTACATCATCGCCTTCATCGCTGCTCCTCCAGTGGACATCGACGGCATCCGCGAACCAGTAGCAGGTTCCTTGATGTACGGTAACAACATCATCACAGGTGCTGTTGTTCCTTCATCCAACGCAATTGGTCTTCACTTCTACCCAATCTGGGAAGCAGCTTCCCTCGATGAGTGGTTGTACAACGGCGGCCCTTACCAATTGGTAATTTTCCACTTCCTGATCGGTGTATTTTGCTACATGGGTCG